>JBEBGK010000106.1:0-8294 GCA_040081515.1 Chthoniobacteraceae bacterium | reverse complement strand
TCGCGCCCATCAGGTTCAGCGAACCGTGGGCGCCGCCCTTCTCGGCGATCCAGCACTTCATGAATTTGTTGCCGATGGTGACGCCACCCGCGCAGTTGTAGCTGCGGGCCGGCTCCATCCCCGCGAGGAGCCCCGCGAGCGCCGAGACCATCTTGTAGGTCGAGCCGGGGGCGAAGGGCAGGATCGCCCGGTTGACCAGCGGGTCGGTGATGTCGTCGTCGAGGCGATTCATGTCCTCCTCGCTGATCTTGGGGATGAAGATGTTCGGATCGTAGTTCGGCACGCTGGTCATCGCGAGGACGTCGCCGTTGCGCGGGTCCACGACGACCACCGCGCCACGCCCCACCCCGGCCTGCAACAGCGTCTGCTCGACGATGGTCTGAATCCGCGCGTCCACCGTCAGATAGACATTGTTCCCGGGCGTCGGCGCCTCCCGGGAGAGCTCGGCGCCGATCTTGTTCTTCGCGGTCCGCTCGAGGATTCGCCTGCCGGGCTTCCCGCGGAGATACGCATCGTATGCCTGCTCGACGTTCGAGCGCCCCTGCACCTCGGGCTGGTAATACGTGAACTGCTTGATGTCCGGCAGCCGATCCATGTCCTCCGGCGCGCCGACATAGCCGAGGATGTGCGACGCGAGCGACCCGTAGAGATACTGGCGCACCGGACGCACGGCAACCTCGATGCCTGGGA
Source organism: Chthoniobacteraceae bacterium (assembly GCA_040081515.1). Classification (GTDB taxonomy): domain Bacteria; phylum Verrucomicrobiota; class Verrucomicrobiia; order Chthoniobacterales; family Chthoniobacteraceae; genus SXWH01. Next base: position 7,604 of record JBEBGK010000106.1, on the reverse strand, counting down.
GACCGACATCGTTTTCGGACACTCTCGCCACCATGTCGAAGCTCGCATCCTCGACGTAGCTGTAGGGCACCTGCTCGTTGGTGCGATAGTGGCGCTCGAGCATCCCGGCGTTGTAGTCCACGGCCACGTCGAATCCCCGCAGCCGCGGGATGACGCTTTCGTTGATGATCTGGACGATGTCCTCCGTCTCGACGCTCTTCAGCATCGTGCCGCGCTTTGCCAGATAGTTCACCACGGGGGCCTTGCCGGAATTGATCTCGCGGTAGCCCTTCACCATCTGCGGCAGATAGAAGTCGATGCAGAAACTCGACCGGTTCGCGACAAGGGTGATGCCGTTCCGATCCCGGATCTCCCCTCGCACGCTCGGGATTCGCACGGTGACGGACGATCCTTTCCTGAGCCGGTCCGTCCATTTCTGCGCATTGGTCATCTGTTCGTTCCACAGCTTCGCAGCGAGCACGCCCAGCGATGCGAGCATGAACACGGCGAGGAACAACACGCGGATCGCCGTCCCCGGCGTCGAGCGAATCTTTTCCTGGTGTGGTCGGGAGGCGGGCATGGTCAGACGGAGGATCGGACGCGATCAAAGAGACCGGCCCTGCGGCCCAGCCAGTTCAGCAGGAAGAAGCACGGGATGGCGAGCAATCCCGCCACGAGTCCGCTCCCGCCCACACGGGTCCAGATTTCCTGCGGCCAGATCAATTGAAACGGCTCCCGGCGAAATGTGATCACCACGTACTCGATCAGGACGAGCAACGAGACGAGCACGCCGGTCATCAAGACGTGCAGGTGCCAGTGACCGCGGAGGAAGAGCGGCCGGAGGCCGTTCATGAGCGCACCCAGCCCCGCGTAGAGCAGGATGGTCGCGCCGAAGGGGAGTTCCGCCCGGCCGTTCACGGGCAGGAAACTGAGGCAGTCCCACATCAGCCCCGCGACGAATGCGAGCACGAGCACGCTCCACAGCGGCAGCGCCGATGCGCCGCACAGGAAGACCAGCGGCAGCAGCAGGACCTGGCTGCCAAGCCCCGGCACGGCTCCCACGAAGTGCTGGAGCACCAGCGCAAAGAACATCGATGCGATGAAAATGAACGTCGTCATCGGTCAGGGCGTCTTCACGTTGCTTTTCATCCCGGTGATGATGAACACGTCCGAGAGCGCCGCGATGTCCACCGACGGCTCGATCACGGCCTGCCCGTCGAGTTCCCGCGATTTGAACTCGACGATCTCGCCGATGAGGATCCCGGGCGGATACACGCCGCCCGCCTCGCTGGTCAGCACACGTTGTCCGGGTTTGAGTTGCGCGATACGGGAGAGAAAATTGAGCGTCATCTTTGGCTGGATGTTGTTCGAGGTGCGCTGCCCGCGCACTTCCACCCGCACGATACCCTGTTCCTTTGTCGCCTCAACCGATGCGGCGACCTTGCAGTTTTCATCCGACACGAGCAGCACGACCGCCGAGCCATCGTCCACATTGACCACCTTTCCCACGAGGCCGTCCGGCGTCACCACGGGCATCTCGGGCTGGACGAGGTGTCTCGTGCCCTTGTCGATGATGACCGTGCTCCACCAGTTGGACGGGCTGCGCCCGATGATGCGTGCCGGGACCAGCGCGAACGGCGACTGGCCCTCGTAACCGAGCGCGGCCTTCAGGCGGATGTTCTCGGCCTCGACGCCGCGGAGCGCCTGGTTCGCCGCGCGAAGCTGGTCGTTCTCCACCTTCAACTGCCGGTTGTCCGCCTCCAGTTCGTCGAGCTTCTTCAGGCCGGCCTTGTAGTTCTTCCATCGGGAATCGACCTCCGATCCCTTCTTCAGGAAAGGCGACACGACGCTCAGGAATCCGCTCTGCAGCCGCTGCCGGTTGCGCGGGCTCAGCACCAGGACGCCGACGAATGCCGCGAGGAAGACCGCCACGGCGATGATGTTCGCGCGACGGTTCATGGCTCCATGCTCCAAGGCGGGCAGTCCCTCGTTCCCATTGGCGAGGTCCCTTGTCGGCTGCGTGTCATCGGCGCCGGGTCAGCGGATCAATTCCGCCACTGGCGATCGGTCGCGGTGACCTGCCGGAGGAACTTCATCTCGCTCAGTGCGCGGCCGGTTCCCTCGGCCACTGCGCTGAGCGGATCCTCCGCCACATGCACGGGCAGCCCGGTCTCCTCCGAAAGGAGGCGGTCCAGCCCGCGCAGGAGTGCGCCGCCACCGGCGAGCACCAGGCCTCGGTCCACGAGGTCGGCGCTCAATTCCGGAGGGCAGCGCTCCAGGGTCACGCGAACATTATCCACGATGGTGGAAATCGGCTCCAGCAACGCCTCGCGGACTTCCTGCGAGGTGACGCTCAGGGTCTTCGGGAGACCGGCCACAAGATCGCGGCCTTTGACCTCCATGGTCGTCTCCTTCTCGATCGGATAAGCACTCCCGATCTTGATCTTGATGTCCTCAGCGGTGCGCTCGCCAATCATCAGATTGTACGCGCGCTTCATGTACTGGATGATCGCCTCGTCGAGCTCATCGCCCGCGACGCGCACACTCCGGCTGAAGACAATGCCGGAGAGCGAGATCAACGCCACCTCGGTGGTGCCACCGCCGATGTCGATGATCATGTTTCCCGCCGCATCCTGCACGGGAAGTCCGCAGCCGATGGCCGCAGCCATTGGCTCCTCGATGAGGTAGACCTCCCGGGCACCTGCGTGCAGGGCCGATTCTTTCACCGCGCGTTTTTCGACCTCCGTGATGCCCGAGGGCACCGCGATGACAACGCGCGGGCGTGGTTTGAAAAGGGTGCGCCTGCCGTGCACTTTCTGGATGAAGTGCCGCAGCATCGCCTCGGTGACCTCGAAGTCGGCAATCACGCCGTCCTTCAGCGGACGGATCGCGACGATGTTGCCGGGCGTGCGTCCGAGCATGCGCTTGGCCTCGTCGCCGACGGCGAGCACCTTGTTCGTGCCCGCCTGGACCGCCACCACGGACGGTTCGCGGAGCACGATGCCGTGATCCTTCACGTAAACGAGTGTGTTTGCTGTGCCGAGATCGATTCCGATGTCGTTTGAGAAAATGCCGAGAAAGCCGTTAAGCATTAAGCCTCCGATGGTTGAAGATGCGCGGACTAGCCGCGCTCGTGAGTGGAAAACCCGCGGCAACGCCGCCCGCGAACGGGCCAGAAAGTCAAAAAGCGCGCGACGAAGTTCATGTTGCTAAATTGAAGGGGCGAACTTGTAGGTTCGTGACACCGGATCGTCAAAGGAATTTACCGATAATTGTCGGCAAGGCGTCCGCCCTCGCGAGCGTGCCGCATTGCCGGTCTTGGCAGGTCACGGATTGCAGGAATCGTTCCGGCAGCACGGCGAACTGCATTTTGATTGCTCCCTCCGCCGCGCTGCGGCTTCTTTCCCGCGCATCCCGTGAAAGGCAGAATCCTCGTCCGAATCATCCCGATCGCCATCGCGGTGCTCGTCGTCTTTTTCCAGCGCTGCTCGGCGGACAAAATCGTCAACGATGCAGGCCGGAGTGTGCGGCTCGCCTTGAGCCCGCAGCAGGAATCGGCGCTCGGCGTGCAGGCGTATCGGCAGGTGCTCGCGGAGAGCCGGACCATTTCCAGCGGCGCAAATTTCGAAATGGTGAGGCGATGCGCGCAAAGACTCACCGCTGCGACCGGCGAGGCGGGCAGGAACTTCCAATGGGAAGTGTCGCTCGTGCAGAGCGATCAAGTGAACGCCTTCTGCCTGCCCGGAGGGAAAATCGTCGTCTACACCGGCATCCTCCCCGTCGCGCAGAGCGAGGCCGGGCTCGCCGTGGTGATGGGCCACGAACTCGCCCACGCCACGCTCCGCCACGGCAGCGAGCGCATCCTCCAGCAGCAGACCACGAACACGCTGCTCCAGGGCGTGAATTTCTCGACCGGCGACATGAGCTACGAACAGCGCCGCCTGCTCATGGGCGTCATCGGCGCAGGCGCGCGCATCGGCTACATCCTTCCGTTCAGCCGCGATCACGAAAGCGAAGCCGACAGCATCGGGCTCCGATACATGGCGCGCGCCGGTTACGACCCGAACGAAGCGCCGAAATTCTGGCAACGGATGGCGCAGGCCAGCAAAGGCGGACCGCCGCAATTCCTCAGCACGCATCCCGCGCACGAGACACGCATCCAGCGGCTCCGCGAAGAACTGCCGAAGGCGATCGAGATCTACCGCGCCGCGGGAGGAAAATAGGGCGCCGAAGTGAGCGCGCGAACAAGAGGCGCCGTGCATTGGAGCGCCGCGCGTCCCGCCGGCCATGACACCAAACGCGAAGCGCCAGATCTGGTGAGCGGGCGATGACCGGGAAGTGTGCCGCTTTGCGGTGTGAACTCGTGGCCGGCGGGCCGCACGGCGCTCCGATTCCTTTCTCCCTTCGCGGTCTTCGCGACATTCGCAGCCGCATCACTTTTCAAAGACGGGACTACACCAGCCTCGCCAGTTCCTTCGGCAGCGGCGACTCGAAGCGCAATTCCTCCCCGGTTTCCGGATGCCGGAACTTCAGCGAGCAGGCATGCAGCCCGAGGCGTTTCGCGGGATCGGACTTCGCGCCGTACTTCTCGTCGCCGACGATCGGGCAGCCTGCATCCTTCAAATGCACGCGGATCTGATGCCGCCGGCCGGTCTCCAGCGTGAGTTCCACCAGCGACCGCCACGTGCTGCGCGCCAGCACCCGGTAGTGCGTCACCGCGTGCCGCGTCTGCTCGCCGGGCGGCGCGCTGAAGACCTTGAACGGATTCGTCTCGTTGAGATCCGACTCGAAAGTTCCCTTCTCCGCAGGCAGGCGCCCTTCGACCACGGCCTCGTAACGCTTCTCCGCCTTGTCCCACGCCGCCTGCAGGATCTCCTTTGCCCGCGGCGTCTTTGCAAAAACCATCAGCCCCGATGTCTCGCGGTCCAGCCGGTGCACGATCCACACACGTTCCTTCGCCCGCGGATTGCCCTGCCGGAGGTATTCCGTGAGTTGAAAGTACGCAGTCTTCTCCGGCTCCGCCTCGCTCGCGATGCTCAGCAGCCCCGACGGCTTGTCGATCACGATGAGGTGCGCGTCCTCGAAATAAACCTTCATCCCCTTCCCGACGAGCGCCCTCGGAGCCGCGAATCGATCCGAGCGAATCGCCACGACATCGCCCCGCTTCAAGGGATGATTGAATTGCGAAACCGGCCGCCCGTTCACCGTCACCGCCTGGAATTTCAGCCAGGTGCGGATCTGCTTCTTCTTCACGTCCGGCCATGTGGCGAAGAGGCAGGCGAGAAGTTCCGCCTCGGCCTGCACGATGGTTGGTTTGGGCATGTCCTGGTCTTTTCTGAAAAGAGCGGGTGAATTGCCACAACTATCCGTCCCTCGTTCCATCAGCGGCGTCGCCGGGCAATTGGCGCGCCGCCTGCCGGCCACATGTCATCCCTTCCCCGCGTTTTCGCTTTCGCGGTTGTCACCGATTTCCGGGCGCCCTACGGTCGCCGCTCATCATGAATACCACAGCCTTGCCTCGTTGTCTCGCCCTGGCCCTGTTCGTCTCGGCATTCTCGCTGCCTGCCGCCGCACAGAGCGTGTGGCCGCGCATTTACAGTGATGCCGAATTGCGTGCCCGCGCCGAGGCCGAGGCCCGTGCCCAGCCGGGCCCGGTCCCCCAGCCGCAGAACCCCGTCCAGATCCGACAGTCGCAGATCGTGCATGAACTCCAGTGCCTGAAAAATACGACTTCGGTTTTGCACCGTTCTTTCATCGGGCATTTACGGACGTGCCGTGTCGCTTCGGATTCTCCCGATGCCGATCTGGCCGAGGGGCTTGGCGACCTGGTGGAGAGTGTCGATCGCCTTTCATCGGATGTGCTCGGCGCTGGCCGTGGCAGCCGTGGGCAAAGCAGCTCGCAGATCTACCGCAGCTTCCACAAAGTGGAATATGGGGTCGAGGATGCCCGCGCTCTCGCCGTCCAGGCCGGTTACTCCCGCGGCATGCGGGAGTATTTCTCCGACATCGATCAGCACCTGCGCGTGCTGGGCGAGTGCGGTCTGCGCAATCCCCGGTTGGGACGCATCGGCAAGGACACCCACGCTCATCATGAATACGGGCGAGCCGAGCGGGAGCAGCAGATCGCGCTGCCGCAGGTGCCGCGGTATCAGCCCGGGGTGGTTCCCCGTCATCAGGCCACCACGATCGACCTCGGTGATTTCCTTGGCAAACTGTTCAAGGGAAAGTCACGGTAGCAAAGACGGGGCGCCAGCCAAGCAGTTGGTTGGCAACAGGCGCGCATCCTGTTTGCCTCACATTCATCCGTCCAACCGGACGCCCCGGCTGGCGGGTTGGCCTATGCGCTGGATGAGAATTGCGCGGCCACGACTTGGCTGGCTTCCGCTGCTCGAACACGAGGCTTGCCAGCGGACCGGCGGCGTCCCAGAGTCTGCGGCCTTCACCTCAGATAACGCCATGAAACGAACGATCGTGTCGGGTCTCATGATGGCTGCGCTTGGCATGCTCCTCCTTTGCCCGCAGTCCCACGCCCAGAAAGTCCGGGTGCTCATCGATGGACAGCCTCCGAAGAAAAAGGAAATCGCCCTCGATCCATTGTTCACTCCCGGGAAATTGTGGTCGCTCACGCCCGCGCTCATCGAGGCGGAGTGGAAGGACAAGGGGTTCAAGTGGGTCTCCGAGCAGACGAAGGATCGCGGGATGATCCGCCGTGATCGCTGGGGCTTCGAATTGCTGCAACTGAACCTCTTCAGCAACGCACAGACCGTCGAGGAGGTCGTGTTCCTCATGAAGGACGGCAAGTGCGCCGAGGTGCAGATCGCCGTGTGGAACAAGGGTGACTCGGAAAAGCCGGAGATCAGCCAGAAGGAGTTCAATGAGATCGTCCAGCGATTCGTGGCGCAGCTCAACTCGCGCATCGCCCCGCGCTTCCAGAACCTCGGCAAGGACACCAAGAGCGCCGCAAAGGCCGAGCGCCTCCAGTGGCTCGGCACCGAGACGCTCGCGCTGCTCGAATACAGCGGTGGCAAGGAAAAGATCCGCGACCCGTTTACCGGAATCGAGAAGATCGGCCTGAACTTTCAGGGCGAATTCATCCGCCTCCGCCTGCTGCCAAAGCCGGCCAGCCTCTTCGGCGGCGTCCCCTCCACCTCCACCGGCGGCGCGCCGAAAATGGCGAAGGCCGACCTTTCCAAGAAGGTGCAACGAGGCGCCGATGGCGACGTTTTCATCCCGGACATCCCGATGGTGGACCAGGGCGACAAAGGCTACTGCGCGGTCGCGACCGCCGCGCGCGTGCTGAACTACTACGGCATCCCCGCCGACCAGCACGAGATGGCGCAGGTCTCCGGCAACGAAGCCGGCGGCGGCGGCACGAACCCGGAGGAAATGGAGACCGCGCTCAAGAAGCTCCAGGGCCGATATCACATCTCCTTCCGGGCAGTGATCGACACCGACTACATGAGCACCAGCTACAAGCAGTTCCTCGACAAATACAACCGCTCGGCCAAGCGCCTCGGCAAGCGCATCCTCGACACGAACAACTACATCTACTTTCTCAGCGGCCTCGACTCCGACGTGCTCCGCGACGTGCGCGGCAAAGGCCCGACGTTCGACAAGTTCATGAA
>JBEBGK010000926.1:0-2115 GCA_040081515.1 Chthoniobacteraceae bacterium | reverse complement strand
CTACCGCCCTGAGATGCAGTGGCTCGCCGCGCGCGCCAACGAATCCGGCGCGATGTGGAGCGTGCAGCGCGCGGAGGATTTCGATCCGCAATCCGCAATCGGAAATCCGAAATCGCTCTACCGTTTCTTCGAGCTCTTCGATCTGCCAGACATTCCCGCGGCAAAGCAGATCATGGACGCCGCGGCCGGCGGCGCCGTGCGCGTCACGCCGCCCTTCAAGCCGTGGCTGGAGGAAAAGCTGTGGCTCGCGCTCTTCTGGTCGCGCCCGCTCCGCGACTTCTGGCGGCGCGAACTCTCCGAGCGTCACTGGCTCACCCTGCAAAAACACATCCCGCAGTCCTGGGTGGTCGATCCCGCGCCGCTGCCGCATCACGCGGTGCTGCCGTGGCTGAACATTTCATCTTGGGACGAACTGAAAACCTTCTCGCAGAAAGAACGCGACTTCGTCCTGAAAGTCAGCGGCTTCTCGCCCGAGGCGTGGGGCAGTCGCGGAGTCGTCGTCGGCTCCGACGTCTCCCAGCCCGAGTGGTCCACCGCCATCGACCGCGCCATCGGCGACTTCCCGCATCATCCGCACGTCCTCATGCGGTTTGCCCATTCGCGCATCGTCGAGCATCCCTACTTCGATCCGGCCAGCGGCGAAATCCGCACCCTGCGCGGCCGCGTGCGCCTGTGCCCCTATTACTTCATCGCCGGCGGCGAGACGAAACTCGGCGGCGCCCTCGCCACGATCGTCCCCGCCGACAAGAAGCTCATCCACGGCATGCGCGACGCGATCCTCGTCCCCGTCGCCGCCGGGCCATAGCAGGCGCGCAGCCGCCACTGGCGCGCTACTTCAACCACCGCACGATATCCTCGCGCAGCTTCGCGGCGTCCTTGTCGAGCAGGTACATCATGTGGCCGCTGTCGTAGGTCGCGATGGTGATGTTCTTGCGCAGGCTGTCGGGGATCGGGAGGTGGTTCAGCGAGTAGAGCATCGCGTCGGGCGGCACGGCGAGGTCGCGCAGGCCCTGGCAGACGAGCACGCGGAGCTTGGGGTTCGATTTCATCGCTTCGCCGAGGCGCGGCTCGAGGCTGGCGTAGCGGTTGGCGAAGCGCGTGTAGTTCCACGGGAGGCCGGCGAGGATGCGGTAGGGCTGGTCGTTTTCGTAACCGAGCACGCTGCGGGTGTAGGCGTTCGCCGCCGCGCTGAACGGACCGACGATGAAGGTGTAGCTGGGGTCGAATTCCGGGTGCGGATCGAGGCGGTCATCGTCCTCGGCGACGACGCGGCCATCGAAGCGGCCGATGATTTTTCCCTCCTTCTTCAGCAGCGCCTTGCGGAATGTGCTCGGCGAAATGCGCAGGTCGGAGTCCTCGACGACTTGCAGCGGGAGTCCGGTGTAGCGCGCGAGTTTTCCGGCGATGCGTCCGCGTTCGTCTGCCGGCAGGGTGCGGCCTTTCAGGAGCGCGGTCGCGTATTCACCGAAGGCAAAGGTGCGGACCTCGGCGAGCGTCTTCTCCATGTCCGACGTGAGCCCCGCGGCGAGCTTGCCGTGGAATGCGGCGGTGGCGGTGAGCGTCGGCAGGAAGCAGAGGAAGGGCAGGTCGTTCGCGGTGTCGGGGCCGAGCGTCTGGAAATTGAGCAGGCCGCTGACGACGATCACGCCGTGCAGATACATCCCGTGCCTGTCCTGCAGAAAAGCCGCGAGGCCCGCGGCGCGGATGCCGCCGTAGCTTTCGCCACAGAGGTATTTCGGCGACATCCAGCGGTGTTCGCGCGTGGCGAAGAGGCGGATGAATTCGCCGCACGCCTCGACGTCCTCATCGACGCCCCAGAACTGCTCGCCCTTCTCGCCCTTCGCCGGACGGCTCGCGCCGGTGCCGACGGGATCGATAAAGACGAGGTCCGCCGCGTCGAGGATGCTGAGCGGATTGTCCGCGATGCTGCCGGTGACCTCGGGCGAGCGGCCATCGGGAGGGAGGACGATTTTTTTCGGGCCGAGCCCGCCAAAGTGCAGCCACACGGCGCTGCTGCCGGGACCGCCATTGAAGCAAAAGATGACGGGGCGCTTTGCATCGGCGGAGGCGAGCGGTTTTCCATCCGCTCCGGTCCGCGCGAGGGCTACTTCTTCT
>JBEBGK010000925.1:0-2119 GCA_040081515.1 Chthoniobacteraceae bacterium | reverse complement strand
ATGCAGCCCATGATGGCAATTTTCACGCCTTTCAAATGGAGCGTGGAGGCCTTGATTTTCGCGGTGGTGCTCTGGAGGTCGAAAAGCGTGCGGCCGCAGCTCGGGCAGGCGACGTAGTCGGTCTTGAAGATGCGCGCGCCGGCGGCCTGCAGGATATTGAAGGCGAGGCGGAGCGACTGGCCGGGGGCTTCCTCGCCCTGCACGAGGATGGCGTCGCCGATGCCGTCGCAGAGGAGGGAGCCGATGTTCACGGAGCCTTCCAGGAGCGTGTCGAGGAAGGGGCGCTGCGCGTCGTGCGAGGGCGTGAGCGTGTCTTTCAGCAGGATCGGGTGCGGGGCGGTGATGCGCGCGGCGAGGAGGCGGTAGGCGGCGATGACGGGCATCTGGAGGCCGTCCTTCACGGTGATGAGGTGGGGCTCGTCGGCGGCATTCAGCGCGGCGATGCCCTGCGTGTCGCGCGGGTCCACCTCGATGATGCCGGAGCGCTCACAGATGAAGTCGGGCTGAAAATCGCCGAGGGAGCGGACCTTGTGGGCGATCTGGTCGAACTTCGCCTGCCGGATGGCGACGCGCGGGACGTCCTCGCCGCCGACGTGGAAATGGGCGGCGTTCTCCGGGACGGCGGACGGAACCTCGACGGGGCGCACGGCCCGGCGGCTGTAGCTGAAGGGATCGAAGGAAACGCGGGGGAGATTTTCGCCCAGGCCCGTCTCGCCGCCGCGCTTCATGGCGGCGAGCGCCTTGGCGACGGGGATTTCGTGGACGCTGTCCTCGGTGAGGCTGACGCGGATGGTGTCGCCGACGCCGTCATTGAGCAGGCTGCCGATGCCGATGGCGCTCTTGATGCGGCCATCCTCGCCGTCGCCGGCCTCGGTGACGCCGAGGTGGATGGGGTAGTTCCAATCGGGGCCTTCCACCGCGAGGCGCGCGGTGAGGAGGCGGTAGGCTTCGATCATCACCTTGGGGTTGCTCGACTTCATCGAGAACATGAAGTCGTGGAAGCTGAGGTCGCGTGCGATGCGGGCGAATTCCAGGGCGCTCTCGACCATGCCGAGCGGCGTGTCGCCGTAGCGGTTCATGATGCGGTCGGAGAGCGAGCCGTGGTTCGTGCCGATGCGGAGCGCCACGCCGCGCGCCTTGCACAGCATGACGAGCGGGGCGAACCGCTCGCGGATGCGCAGGAGTTCGGCGGCGTACTGCTCGTCGGTGTATTCCTTCACCGCGAATTTCTTCGAGTCGGCGTAGTTGCCGGGATTGATGCGCACTTTCTCGACCCACTTCGCGGCCTCCATCGCGGCCTCGGGCTTGAAGTGGATGTCGGCGACAATCGGCACGTCGCAGCCGCGGGCGCGCAGGCCGGCGACGATGTGCTGGAGGTTCGCGGCGTCCTTCACGGTCGGCGCGGTGATGCGGACGATTTCGCAACCGACGGCGGCGAGATCGAGCGTCTGCTGGATGGACGCCTCGGTGTCCATCGTGTCGCAGGTGATCATGGACTGCACGCGGACGGGGTTGTCGCCGCCGATGCCGACCTTGCCGACCCGGACCGCGCGCGTGACGCGGCGCCGGTAGTGATAGAGCGAAGAGCAGTGCTGCATAGGAATTGGAAATGACCCCGTGCGGATGCGGCGTCGCTACAACGGCTTTTCCGCGACGACGCGCGGCTTGAAGCGCATCTCGGGCTTATCCTTCCCCTTCTTGCCGCCGCCGAAGAGGTCCTGCACATCGAACAGTGTGATGAATAGCATCGTGCCGATGACGAGCAGGGTGCCGGCGATCTGGACGTATTCCACGATCTTCGCCGTGCGCGCGCCGGGGGGCCTGCCGCGGATGAGTTCGACGAGCGCGAGCGTGATGTGGCTGCCATCGAGCGGCGGGATGGGAAGCATATTCATGAGCGCGAGGTTCACATTGATGACCACGCTGAACCACAGCACGAGGCGCCAGCCCTCGGGACTCTCGAAGAGAAGATAGTAGATGCGCATCATCATCACCGGCCCGCCGAGCTGCTGGATGCCGATGGTGCTGTTCGAGGTCGGCGAGAGTTTCTTGATCGTCTCGAAAATCTGGTTCGCCGCCTGGCTGAGCTGCTCGCCGGGGTGCGGGTAGATCGGCGACA
>JBEBGK010000924.1:0-2119 GCA_040081515.1 Chthoniobacteraceae bacterium | reverse complement strand
CCGGGTCATCGTCGAGAAGCCATTCGGCACCGACCTCGCGACCGCGGAGGCCCTGAATGAAGCCATCGCCGTCGCCTTCGCGGAGCGCGACACGTTCCGCATCGATCATTACCTCGGGAAGGAAACCGCGCAGAACGTGATGGTGCTGCGCTTCGCCAACGAGATCTTCGAGCACCTGTGGAATCATCGCTACGTGGATCACGTGCAGATCACCTCCGCGGAGACGCTCGGCGTCGAGGGACGCGGACCGTATTACGAGAAGGCGGGCGCCCTTCGCGACATGGTGCAGAGCCATCTGCTCCAACTCGTCTGCCTCACCGCGATGGAGCCGCCCACCAGTCTCACCGCCGATGCCGTGCGCGATGAAAAGGCAAAGGTGATCCGCTCGCTCCGCCGCCTCTCGCCCGAGGACGTCGCCCGCGACGTCGTCCGCGGCCAGTACGCCGCCGGCTCCATCGGCGGGAAACCGGTCCCCGCCTATCGCGCCGAGGATCGCGTGAATCCCGCCTCGATGATCGAGACCTTCGTCGCCTTGAAACTCCACGTGGACAACTGGCGCTGGCACGGTGTCCCCTTTTATCTCCGCGTGGGAAAGCGGCTCGCCAAGAGCGGCGCCGAGATCGCCGTCCAGTTCAAGGAGGCGCCCGGCGTCCTCTTCAACAGCGCCGAGGCCCCGCTGGGCGCGAACCAGCTCGTCATCCGCATCCAGCCGGACGAAGGCGTCTCGCTCCGCCTCCAGTGCAAGGTCCCGGGCAGCGTCCTCCGCGTCGAACCGGTGAAGATGGATTTCCACTACGGCGCGAGTTTTGGAAAACAAAGCCCCGAGGCGTACGAACGCCTCATCCTCGACGCGATGAGCGGCGATGCCACGTTGTTCGCGCGGCGCGATGAAGTGCAGGAGGCATGGCGCTTCGTGGATGCGGTCGAGGAGGCATGGCACGGCGACGGCACGCCGCCCGGGCTTTTCGAATACGCCTCCGGCTCCTGGGGTCCGAAGGAAGCCGATGCGCTGATCGGGCGCGACGGCCGGACGTGGCGGAGGATGTAGCCATGGCGCTCGATCCCGCAGCGTTCGGCACGCCGGTGGAAGTCGCGGGGATCGCCCGCGAACTCAGAAAGCTCTGGCAGGCCGACCAGACCCGCACCCGCGCATCGCTGATCAATTTCGCCATCATCTGCCAGGGCGAGGCCGCCATGCAGGACAGCACCGAGCTGCTGGCCCGCTTTGTCCGCAATCACGCATTCCGCGCGCTGCTGATCGGCATCGACCCCGCCGCGGCGGAAACGAGCGTCCGCGCCTGGGTGAACGCCCATTGCTACCTCCCAAAAGCCGGCGCAAAACACGTCTGCTGCGAACAGGTCTCCATTTTCGTGCAGGGAAAAGTCCGCGAACTCCTTCCAAATCTCCTCTTCTCCCAGCTCGACTACGACCTGCCGCTCACCCTCTGGTGGCGCTGCGAATGTCCCGAGCTGGTCGATCCCGAATTGTGGCGCTGGGTGGACCGGTTGATCTTCGACAGCCGCGCATGGCGCGAACCGCGCAAGCAGTTCGCCGCCCTGCGCGACGCAGTCCGCAGCAGCCGCACCGTCCTCTGCGATCTGAACTGGATGCGCTCCCTCCACCTCCGCCAGGCCCTCGCGCAAATGTTCGACACCCCCGAGGGCGTCGCCGCCCTGCACCAGCTCCGCCGCGTGTCGATCACCCATGCACCCGGGGCGCGGACCACCGCCCTGTTCGTGCTCGGCTGGCTCGCCGCGCAACTCGGCTGGTCCAGCCACGGTTTCGCCGGGCAGCGCCTCACCTTTACGACCGACGAATCCGAGATTCGCTGCGAACTCACCGAGGCCGAAGGCCCCTCGATCAGCCGCGCTTCGCTCGAGACGGACACCCTCCACGTCCTCGCCGAGCATCCGCCGCAGGCCGACTACCTCACCCTCTCCGTGAACTGGCGCGATGGCCGCGGCACACGCCATCTGCTCCCCGCGGATTCCGACGATCTCGCCGACATCCTCGACGAGGAACTCGCCAGCGGAGGCCGGCATCGCGTGTATTTGAAAGCGCTCGCGGCCGCCGAGTCGCTCCTTTAGCGCCGGCGCTTGTTGAAGTCGGACATTACCC
>JBEBGK010000105.1:0-8311 GCA_040081515.1 Chthoniobacteraceae bacterium | reverse complement strand
AGTAGCATCAGCGAATCATCCGGCGACGCCACGTTCAGCCGCCGCCCGGCCAGGTCGTCCTTCAGCGAGCGAACGTCGTAAATCGGGTCGTAGCCGCGCAGCGACAGTTTGAACCCATACTTCCCGTCCTTCGCGCCGTGGCAGGTTCCGGCGTTGCAGCCGAGTTTCGTCATCACCGGGTTCACATCGCGGATGAAATCCACCTTCACCGCGTCCGTGATCCCCGAGACCTCGACCGGCGCGTTCGCCTTCTGCCCTGCGACTTCCACGACGAGGTTCGCAGTCCCGTTCTTCACCGATTCGATCCGGCCTGTCTTGAAAACCTGCGCGCAATCGCCATCGAGACGCAGCGTCGCGAACCGCGTGACATCGGCGATTTCACCCGACTGCAGCCTCGCATTCACGAGCACCTGCGCCGCCTCGAATTTCCCGGCCAGCACCACCTTTACCGGCACCACCTCCAGCGAAAGAATCTTCTGCTTCGGCAACGTCTCGGCGCCGGATGACGCCATCGGCGCGGCCGCGGCGTCCACCACGGCCAGCATTACGATGCATGTGAATACGGACAACAGGAGGCGCTTCATTGGGGAAGGATACACACTTTGGTGGAAGGGTAACCGGGGCATCCGTGGAGTCTTAGAGGGCGCAGCCGCGGCCCGGGCGGGCGGATTCCGGCCGGGCAGCGTCAGGATGTTTCTGGAACTTTGCCCCGCATCGCGTCACGAGGAGGGGGAACAATCCCGACATGCATCGCTTTCTCATTCTCGTCTTTCTCCTCGCGCGCGGACACGCCGCCGAGTGGTTCGTCTTGCCAGCCGGTGCCGATTCGAATCCCGGCACCAAGGACGCGCCTTTTGCCACGCTCGCTCGCGCGCGCGACGAAGTGCGGAAGCACAAGGGCGAAGCGCGCACCGTGCACATCCGAGCAGGGCTCTACGAGCTGGCGCAGGGGCTGAAGTTCAACGCCGACGACTCCGGCACTGCCGCTGCGCCCGTCTTGTGGCGTGCTTTTGAAAACGAGAAGCCCGTGCTCATCGGCGGACGCGCCATCAAGGAGTGGAAGCCGTGGAAGAATGGCATCCTGCAGGCCGACCTCGGCGCGCAGGGGTTCAAGGGCGCGGCGTTCAAACAGCTCCTCTTCGCCGGGCAACGGCAGATTCTCGCGCGGTACCCGAACTTCGATCCGAAGAACCCTTACGGCGGCGGCTGGGCCTACGCGGACGGCGAGTATTGGCCGATGTATGTCGATAATCCCGACGAGAACAAACACACGCTCAAGGTGAAAAACTCCGACTGGCGCAAGTGGTCGCGCCCGCAGGACGTCGAGGTCTTCGTCTTCCCGCGCTACAACTGGTGGAACGACATCCTCCCAGTGAAAAGCGTGGACGAGGCAAGCTACACCATCACCACCGGCAAGGACGGCAGCTACGCGATGCGCGCGAACGACCGCTACTTTTTCCAGGGCGCGCTGGAGGAACTCGACGCGCCCGGCGAGTGGGTTCTCGATAAGGCCGCGGGCGTGATCTATTTCAAGCCGCCCGAAGGAATCACGCTGGACGGTAACGCGGGTAATCTTGCCCGCGAGAATGGTGGCGCGGACAGGATTGTCCGCGTTACGGCGCCGACCACGCGCGACATCCTCACCTTCGAGGGCACCGACTACCTCACCGTGCGCGGCCTCACCTTCGAGTGCGCGGAGGGCAGCGCGATCGTCATGCGGAAGTGCAGCCACAATCGTGTCATCGGCTGCACGGTGCGGAATGTGGGCGACTTTCGCGGCACCGGCATCGGCATCACTGAGGGCGAGGACAACGGCGTCATCGGCTGCGACATTTCCTTCACCGGCAGCCACGGCGTCTCGCTCGCCGGCGGCGACCGCCCGACGCTCACCGGGTCGGGGCACTTCGTGGACAACTGCTACATCCACCACGTCGGCGTCTTTTATAAGCAAGGCGTCGGCGTGTCGCTCAGCGGCACCGGGCAGCGCGTGTCGCACAGCCTCATCCACGACACGCCGCGCTTCGCGATTCAGTTCACCGGCAACAACCACATCCTCGAATACAACCACCTCCGTCACCTCGCGCTCGAGACGGAGGACGTGGGCGCAACGTATTGCGGCGGGCGCGACTGGCTCTCACCGCGCGGCTCCATCATCCGCTACAATTTCATCCACGACGTGCTCGGCTACGGCTGGAATGGAAAGTGGACCTCGCCGTATTTCGCATGGGGCATCTACCTCGACGACAACTCCGGCGGCGTGGACGTCATCGGCAACATCGTCGCCCGCTGCGGCCGCTCGCTCATGCACGGCCACAGCGCCCGCGACGCACGCGTGGAAAACAACATCTTCGTCGAAGGCGGCCTGCGGCAGTGGGAATTCAATGGCTGGCTCACCACGCATCGCTTCTGGACCTCGCACTTCGAGAGCATGGCGAAAGGCTACGAGTCCGTCGCAAATCTCCCCGCGTGGAAAAATATGCGCGGCATGCAAACGCACCCGAAGGACATCCCCGACGCCGAAGGCCGCGTGATGTCCGGCAACGTCTTCACGAAAAACATCATCGCGTGGAAAAACCCCGAGGCGAAGGCGCTCAATGTCGTCGCCTTCAACCCCGGGCGAAACACCTTCGACCACAATCTCTACTGGCACCACGGCCAGCCATTGAAGACCGGCATCCGCAAATCCGGCAAAACGATCGGTGAAAACCTCATCGCGAATCCGGGATTCGAAATCGGCGAACTCGGAACGATGCCCAAGGACTGGAACTTCCAAATCCGCACCCCGCAGGCAAAGGCCGTGCTCGCCGAAGAAGCCGGTCGCCGCGTTCTGCGCATGGACGCCGCGTTCGATGAGGCGAAGAAGCGCGACAATTATCCCATCGTCGTCGCCCGCGAGACCGAGCTCCAGCCCGGCCACAGCTACCGCCTCCGCGCCCGCCTGCGCACCGACCGCGAGTCCGCCAAAGCCAGCCTGCTCGTCCAATACTACCACCCCGCCAGGGACAGCCAGCCCGCGCACTTCTGGGCCAGCAGCCCGAGCGACGCGAAGGTCACCACGCAATGGCAGGACTTCGAGTTCATCTTCTCCATCCCGGCGAAAGGCGAGAAAGGCTGGCACGAACGCATGAAGAATTTCCGCGTGCGCCTCGGCTGGGCGGAAAAGGAAGGCGCGCTCTTCGCCGACGACCTGTCGCTCGAGGAAGTGGAAACGCTCGACGAATGGCAGAGCTGGCAAATGACCGGCGGCGACCGCCACAGCCTAATCGCCGACCCGAAATTCCTCGCCCCGGAAAAGGACGACTACCGCCTAGCCCCCGACAGCCCCGCCTTCAAACTCGGCTTCCAGCAAATCCCTGTGGAAAAAATCGGCCTCTACGCCAGCCCCGAACGCGCCACATGGCCCATCGTCGAAGCCGAAGGCGCCCGCGAGCATCCGCTCTCGCAGTAGTGAGCGTGCAGGCGATGGCCGGCAATGTAGTGCCACGCTTCAGCGTGCAATGACGTGCGACCACAGTTTGCGTGCGAATCGGAATCAGCGCGTCCGTCCTGCTCGGCACGCGGAAGGTGGCCCAAGCGGTTTGGCACGCTGAAGCGTGGGACTACTTTACGCGCCGCTCCGTTCCTCATACCCTCGCCGCATGGCCTTCACGCCGTTCCAGCCGGACGCCGAGGTGCATATCCAGCGCGGGAAGCTCCCGCATTGGCGGCAATGGGGCGCGACCTACTTCGTCACCGCGCGGCTTGCGGATTCGGTGCCCGTAGGCATCGCGGCGGACTGGCGGCGCAGGCGCGACGCATGGCTGCAAGCACATGGCATTCGCACCGCCGCTGAACTTCCGAAGCTCACCGAGCCGCAGCGCCACGAATACCACCGCGAGTTCACCGCGAAATTCCACGAGCTGCTCGATGCGGGCCACGGCGAATGCCTGCTCGCCAAGCCCGCCTGCGCGGAGCTGTTGCGCACCCGGCTCACTGCCGGCCAAGCCACGGCCTATCAGCTCGATGCGTGGTGCATCATGCCGAACCACTTTCACGCCCTCGTGGGACCAGCGGCAAAGGTGCCCTCGGCGAAATCGTGCGGCACTGGAAAGGCGGCAGCGCGGCGGACATCAACCGCGCCCTCGGGCGCAAGGGCGGGCTGTGGCAGAAGGAGAGCTTCGACCACATCGTGCGGAGCGAGGAGCAGCTCGCGCATTTCCGAAGATACATCGCCGACAACCCGAAGAAGGCCGGGCTGCGCGAAGGCTACCTAGTGGGATTTGGCGCAAAGTAGTCCCACGCTTCAGCGTGCCAAACCGCGTGAAGCAGACCGCGCGCACGAATGCAGATTCACCCGCAAGCTGCGGTGTGCGAAAGTAGTCCCACGCTTCAGCGTGCAGCGACGTACGAACACAGAATGCGTCCGAATCGGAATCAGCACGCTCAGTCCGGTTCGCGCGAGCAGGGTGATCCGCGCGTCATTGCACGCTGAAGCGTGGGACTACGTTGCCGCCTTCCATGGTAGTCCCACGCTTCAGCCCGGAAACACCGCCTACCCCGGCTGCGCGCACAAGTGAGGATTCACCCGCATGCTGCCGTCGCACGGCTCGGCACGCTGAAGCGTGGGACTACTTTTCGCTACAATCCCGCCACAGCCACCGCAATCGCCCGCCCGAGCGCGAGGTGGCTGGCGGCATCGAAGTGCAGGCCGTCCGTGCGGCTGGGCTGCACGTGATCCTGGGCGTTCAGAAAGGCGCAGCCGAGCGTGTCGGCAAGGCGGCGGTAGAGCGTCGGGAAACGGTTCGCCTTCGCCTCGGCTCCGGCAAATTTCTCGCTGCGCTCCGGCATCTGCGTAAAGGGTCCGACCGCGGCGGGACCGACGAGCAGCAGCTTTGGCGGACGCGCGAGCGGTCCGGCATCGCTTCCGAGGATGATCCTCGCAAGCACGCCTGCGCCCTCCGCGATCTGGCTGGCTGGCGCGGAGAAGACGGTCTTCAGATCATTCGTGCCGAGCATGAGGACGACCGCATCGAGCGGCTTGTGGCTCTGCAGCGCGACGGGCAGGTGGTCGAGGCCCCTGCAGTGGGGTGAGTGCGGATCCTCGAAGACGGTGGTGCGCCCGTTCTGCCCTTCCTCGATGACGCACCAGCCTGCGCCGAGTTCGCGCGCGAGCACGCCAGTCCAGCGCACGTCGTGCGGATGGCGGATGGGAAAGGGCGAGGCGAGCGAGGCGTCGGGGTCGTAGCCCCAGGTATTCGAATCTCCGAAGCAGAGGACGGTTTTCATTTTCACAAAGGCGCGGACTCTTTGCGTAAAGCAGCGCGCGTGGCAATCGCATCGGCGAAAACGAACTGCGGCTTCCGAAACCTGCGCCATCGACACCCCGGGCGCAGATCAGTTGGAGCATTTCCAGAGCGGACGTTTCCCCGCGCTCTCACGAGTGCGGCCACGACATTTTCGGAACCGCCCCGGACGCGCGCCGGAGGCGTCGCAAGGCTCACCGTTGCGCGACGGCATCTGCGAGGGCTGCCTTCCACAAGCACAGCGCGGATTCGCGCTCGGCCCGGGGGTCCACCAGCGCCTCGGGCGGAATATCCGGGCGCCGCGTCCGCATTTCCGCAACCCACCGCGCCACTCCCTCCGCATCGCCCGGCGCAAAGATGCCTGCGTGGGGGAGTCCTCGGAGTTCGCCCGCGATCGCGCCTTCCGTCGGCCCGACGAAAAGCAGCGGGCGCGGGAGCGTCTTCACGAGGGCCAGCTTGCTCGGCCAGAGCAGACCGCGGACGGCGGGAAGCTGCGTGACGATGAGCACTTCGCAGCGAAGCAGCGACGCCGGCAGTTCGCGCTCGGGCACATAGCTGCGCCATTCGCAGTTCCGCAGGCCGAGTTCCTGCGCACGGGCGGAGGCCGCAGCCCACGAAGGTCCACCGCCTTGAAAGAGGAGCCGCGCATCCACCTGCCGCGCCTCGAGGATCGCCTGCGCCCGGAGCAAAGTCTCCCATTCGTGCGCACGACCGAGGTTGCCGGAATAGATCCACGTCCACGGCGCCACCGGCGCGCTTCCGTCCGCCGGCGCGCTCATGATGGCCTGCGACACCCAAGGCCGGATGCACAGCGGCCGGATGCGGTGCCCGCGCAGGCAGGCCTGCATGTCGGCATCGAGCGCGATGACCGCCGCTGCGCCACGGTACGCGGTCCGCATCGCCATTCCTGCGATTCGTCCGGCCAGTGAATGGCTTCCGATTTCGCCGAGCGCGGTCGCGATCTCCGGGTACACGTCCATCGCCCAATGAATGTGGGCCGCGCCGTGCTTGCGAGCGACCCGGTCGGCGACGACCGCCAGGCATGGCGGCGATGTGCCGGAGATCACCACGTCCGCCCGCGGCCGGGCGCGTCCGGCGCGAAGCATCCGCCACAGCGCCGCGACCTCACGCCGCATCCGGCCCACGCGACCCTGTCCTTCACGATAGGCGCCGCCCGCATCCACGAAATCCACCGTGTGGCCGAGCTGGCAGAATTCATCTGCGAGTTCCCGGAAGAGCACGCCGGTGGGCGCCGGGTCCGGGGGGAAATACTGGTTGAGGAACAGGATCCGCATCACACAACTCGCTGACAATGCCCAGGAGCGGCCCCTTTCACTCCCATCCTCGGGAATGGGCCCTCACTGGCATCGGCATTGCTGTTTCCCACGGTTCACTTAGGTTCGCTGTCGTCATATGTTCGCTCGCAGGCTCGACGGGCGGGATCTCTGCCATGCAGGATTCACGCCCGCTTTGGCCTGAGGCAAACGAATTCGATGAATCTGAACCCAGCCAGCCCAGATGGTGATTCGGACGACCTCCCGCCGTACCCACGGCGGCGCGGAAGGAAACTTCGTAATGATCTGGCACAGCGGCGGCTACTCTCAACCGGATGACTCGGCCCGACTCAACCACTGACAGCATTGCGATTGTCGGAATCTCGGGCCGTTTTCCGGGTGCGCGGAATACGGCGGAGTTCTGGGAGAATCTTGTCGCGGGGAAGAATTCCGTCACACATTTCACGGACGAACAGCTGGCTTCCGCGGGATACGATCCGGCTGCGATGCGCGCGATTCCCGGCTGGGTCGGCGCGCGCGGGGTGATCGACAAACCCGATTGGTTTGATCGCAGTTTCTTCGGCATTCCGCCGAAGGAGGCGGAGGTGATGGACCCGCAGCATCGCGTCTTTCTCGAAGTGGCGTGGGACGCGCTCGAGGATGCCGGCTGCGATCCCGCGCGCTACCCGGGGCTCATCGGCGTGTTCGCGGGGATGAGCAACAACACGTATTACTCGTACTTCGTGCAGAAACGCCGCGACCTCATGGAGGCGACGGGCGTCGTCACGGCGGTCATCTCGAACGAGAAGGATTTCCTCTCCACGCGCGTCGCCTACAAGCTGAACCTCCACGGCCCCGCGGTGAGCGTGCAGACGGCTTGCTCGTCGTCACTCGTCTCCGTGTGCGTGGCGTGCCGCAGCCTGCTGCAGCGTGAATGCGATGCGGCGCTCGCCGGTGGTGTCGCGATCACTTTTCCGCAGGAACGCGGCTATTTCACGACCGAGGGCGGCATCACCTCGCCAGACGGCCGGTGCGCGCCGTTCGATGCGCGGGCAAATGGGACGGTCTTCTCCCATGGCGCGGGCGTCGTGGTGCTGAAGCGCCTCGCCGATGCGGTCGCGGACGGCGATCAGATTTACGCGGTCATCCGCGGGCACGCGATCAACAACGACGGCGCGAAGAAGCCGAGCTTCGCCGCGCCGAGCGAGCAGGGACACACCGGCGTGATCGAGCAGGCGCTCGCCAATGCGGGCGTCACCGCCGACACCATCTCCTACATCGAGGCGCACGGCACGGCGACGGCGCTCGGCGATCCGGTGGAAATCGCCGGCCTCACCAGCGTCTTCCGCGCGCGCACCGACAAACGCCAGGCGTGCGCCCTCGGCTCGGTGAAGGCGAACATCGGGCACATGGACGCCGCGTCCGGCATCAGCAGCCTGATCAAGACCGCGCTCGCGCTCCGCCACGAACTCATTCCGCCCACGATTCATTTCGACACGCCGAATCCCGCGCTCCGTCTCGAGGAGAGCCCCTTTTTCATCAACACGGAGAAGCGTCCGTGGCCACGCGGCACGCAGCCCCGCAGGGCGGGCGTGAGTTCCTTCGGATTCGGCGGGACGAATGCACACGTGATCCTCGAAGAGGCGCCGCAACGTGACGCGGACACTCCTGTCCGCGGGAACGGTGAGCAGCAGAATAGGCGGACAGGAGTGTCCGCCTCACAACTCCTCGTGCTCTCCGCCCGCAGCGCGGCGG
>JBEBGK010000923.1:0-2120 GCA_040081515.1 Chthoniobacteraceae bacterium | reverse complement strand
GCAGATCGAGCCGCGCGCCGACGACACCGTCGAAATCCACCCGCTGCTCCCCGAAGGCACGTGGGATTGGTTCGCCCTCGACGCGATTCCCTACCACGGCCGCACGCTAACGATTCTCTGGGACAAGACCGGCGCGCACTTCGGAAAGGGCGCTGGCCTCCGCCTCTTCGCCGATGGCAAACTCCTCGCCGAAACCAACCGCCTCACCCGCGTGACCGGGAAGCTGCCACCGAGATGAACGAGCGCGCCCAATCCAATTCCGTAGGAGACGACGTGAGGAGTCTCAAACTGCTTGCCGGTTGTGGCACGCGTTCTCCCTCACCCCGGCCCTCTCCCGCTGGGAGAGGGAGAAACGCACTCCGCTTCCTGCCGACAGGAGCGCCAAAGCACTTCGACTGCTGGCTGACTTCCCCCCTCTCCCAGCGGGATAGCACTGTTGGGTTTTGAACAGAGGCAGATTCGCGCATCGCGGAGGCACATTCCGGTGCAACGTAGAGCGCGAAAGCCCGCACAGGCAATGTGAATTCTCCACTCGGTCGGTGAGGATAAAATGCCCAACAGCGTAGCCCAACAGTGGACTCGATGTTGGGAATTCCCACAATGAAAGATTCCCCTTCGCAGTGACTTCATTTGGGTAGAATTCTGCTCCGCGACCGAGCTCCTCCGGGCGGGGTCGCCCACGCATCCAAAAAACCGATGTTGGCAGCGGCTTTGGAAAGCGCCGAAGGATATAGGGGCGATTGACCGAAATCAGACGCTCACACGGCATGGAGCCGAATTTTGTCCTTCGACACGTCGAGTTGAGCACGCCCCTGAATCGCCGTCAACGGGCTGAGGCAACGATTTCACCTTCCGCGTTTCGCGGTGCGGCAAGTTGCCGCATCCGGGTTTCGAGTTCACCAATGCGGTGACTGCCTGACACCAGTTTTTCTAGCATTGCGTCCCGCTCCTTTTGAAGCCGCTCAATGTAGTAGTCCTTGCCCCGGTTCAGAATCCGCAAATCGTTGAGTTCCTGTTCCAAGCCGCCGGAGTGCGCGGAGTCTGTCCCGAAATTTGGCCGCGCGGGAGCTGTGTCGTTCCCGGTTTCGGGGGGCAGCGGTGTTGTGTCCACGCGTTCGGAAGGAGTTTGCGCCGGCCTCGCGAGCTTCGCCTTCTCCTCTGCAATTGCGGACTCGACGCTCTGCGGCGTGATGAACCAGCGCCGGTCGTTCGTGTCGAAGAAGGCATCCAGCCGGGCCATGCCCTGCGGGTTTGGCTGGCACCAGTTCACGATGCTGCGTTCGGTGCGGGCCACGCCCGCAGCTTCAAACATCCGCGAGACCTCGCGCACCGTGAGCGTGTGATTGTCTGTCCGTTCCGACATGTTCGGAAGCTTGCGGAAGCTTTCCGCAGCGTGCGGAACTTTGCCGAAGGGTTCGGAAGTCTGCGGAACGGTTCGGAAAGGTTCCGAACCAGTCGGCATCGACTGCGATTGTGGGTTGTTGTCCATTGAGGTTGCGTTAGCGAATAGTGCGATGCGCCGAGCGGGAGGAAGGGGCCGGGTATCGTGATTGAATTCTACCACACACGCGCGCACTTCGGAAACTGCCGGGACTTCTGTCGCACGCGCACGCCCCGGCCAGTTGTGGAAACGCGGGCAAGTATGGTAGGATGTTAAGCATGGAGCGCACCTGGAGAGATTTCAAAGGCGTCTGGATTCCGAAGGAGATTTGGCTCTCCCCGGAACTTTCGTTGATGGAGAAAGTTCTCTTCGTTGAAATTCACTCGCTCGACAACGAGCGTGGCTGCTACGCATCCAATCGTCACTTCGCCGAGTTCTTCGGACTGAGCGAGCGGCAGATTCGGCGTCACCTCGCCTCCCTGAAAGAAAAAGCCTTCATCACCATCACCATCCTCAACGACACCGACCGCGTCATGCGGGCGGCGGGGAAGTATGCGCGCGTGAAGGAACCGCAGTTGCGCGAGCTGCGCGAGATGTCCGCGTCGCTGGTCGAGCGGCTGAGTTTGCACCGGCCAAAGTTATCCACAGCCCGTTCGGGCACCCCGGACAGAAATGTCCACGGGGGTAGGACGTAAATGTCCTAGGAGGGCGGACGGAAGCGTCCACAGAGTAATACAAT
>JBEBGK010000922.1:0-2121 GCA_040081515.1 Chthoniobacteraceae bacterium | reverse complement strand
GCGCATTGCCGTTGACGATGATTCCACCGGCGGCTCCATCAGCGGCCAAGGTAAGAGTCCTGGCCGCGACCGCCCCATTAGTGATCACGACGCCGTTACTAACGGTGATGTTTCCGGCCTCCGCGCCGCCGCCATTCGTGGTCGTGATCGTAACGTCCGCCGTTACAAGGTTGAGATTGATGTCGCCGTCGGTCACAGTGGACCCTGTGGCGCTCGGCGCCCAAGTGTTAGGGTTTCCGGCGTCGAACGCTCCAAGCGTGGACCCGGCAGCGATGCCATCCACGATAGTCACGTCGAAGGGGTCAATAAGCCACAGACCACGTGTACCCGCCGCTGCGCTGGTGTCCACGCGAACGCCCGCGATGTCGATCCAGTGGCCGGAAGTCTCGACCAACCCGCCGTTGCCACCGCTCGAGCCACCGCGCGCCGTCAGAGTGCCATGGGCCCGCGTCGAACCATTCGACCAGAGGATGATCTTGCCACCATTGCCGTTCGTGACAGCGTCCGCATTGATGGATGCACCGGAGGCAAACACCGTGGCGCTGGAATTCTGCTCGGGCCCCTTGCCCTGGTAGTTGCCACCAACCAGAACCGTGCCCCCACCCGCTTGGCCAGACGCGTTGATCGAAGCGCTGTCGAACAGGCCCACCTTGTCGCCAAGCATCTTGACGGTGCCGCCCGTGGTGCCCGCATCCGAACCCTGCGCGGAAAGCGACCCGGTGCCGGAAACACTCACGACACCAGCCGTGCCGCCATCCAGCACGATCACGCCATTCGACATCCCGATCGAATCGGCCCGGATGACCCCTTCCGAATTCACCACCGTATCCAGGATGGCGTTTGCCGAACGCGCGGTCATCAGCACATTCCCGCCATCGGCCTGCAGCGTGCCCTTGTTGATCGCCACCGCATTCAGCGCAGCGGTCGGCACCTGCACCGAAATCAGCCCGTCCCCGACCATGTCCAGCTTGACCTGATCGCCGGCAGCCAGCGCCACCGTGCCCATGCGTGCGTTGATGATGCCGTCGTTCTGCACCGTCGGGCCAGCCAGTACGGCGTAGCCCCCCAGCGCGGTGATGGTTCCCGAATTCGAAACCGTGCCGGCGCCACCGCCATTGCTGAACACCCAGTTGCCCGACAGGAAGCTGTCGTCCGAAATGCTGAGCGAAGTGGCGACCAGCCCTTTCACGTCGACGGAGGAGCCAGGCATGAAATACACGCCGGCGGGATTGGACAGGACGATACTGCCGGTGGCTCGCAGGACGCCGAAGATCTCGGAGGGCGACTGGGCGCCAACGCGGTAGAGCGCGCTGCCGCCGACCGGCTGGGTGACGATGACCGATTCCGGCTTGGCGATGTTGAACGTGTCCCAGTTGATCACCGAGGTGCCGGTGGTCTGGTTGATGTTCATCGTCGTCGCGTTGGGCGTCGAGATGACCGAGTTGCCCTGCGTGACTTGGCCGCCGGTGGGCAGCGCGAGGGCGCCGTGGGACCAGAACGCGGCCGCGACGGCGGCGGCGAGTGCCTTGAGGTTCAGACCATCCTGGTTCACTTGACGAGTGGAAACTTCGGTCTTCGTGCGCATATTCATGGTGCAACCCCCAATGTGCCGGAACGCGCGGCAACGGCAACTGGCTGCGCCACGCGCGAAGTGCTTTTCAGTGTAGGCCAGCCCCGTGTGAAGGACTGTGAATTATGTCTCGCGGGGCGTCGCCCGGCCCCGACAGCGCTCAGAACCACCGGATCGCCTGGAGCCAGACGCGCGGGATGCGCTTGGCACGATCGACCACGGGGCCTTCGCCCTCGGTCCGCCAGGCGGCGGTGGCGCGCAGAAGGAAGTCGCCATCCTTGCCCAGCGAAAGACCCACCCCTGCGCCAGCGAGGGTGATTTCGTTGACACCGTTGCGCTGCTGGTCGCCGCTGACAAGGTCTTTCTCGACTCGGACGGAACCCTGGTCGTAGAAACCCGAAATGGTGACGTCGGCGCCCTTCACCTTCAGGCCGGGCATGATGTAGCGGTATTCCGCGGTGAAGACGTAGCCCTCGTCGCCGGAGGCCTCGCCCACCGGATAGGCGCGCACCCCGGACGAACCACCTAGGGAGAAGCGCTCGGCCGAGGTC
>JBEBGK010000104.1:0-8319 GCA_040081515.1 Chthoniobacteraceae bacterium | reverse complement strand
GCGGTCGCGACGTTTTGGGCGCGGACAATGCGCGCGACATTGCTCGCATGCTGGGCGGACTGCGCGGGTATTACCGGCGCGTGTGGTGACGGGCCTTGTCGAGCTGTATCACGCGCTGTTGCGGAACGACGAGGCGCTGGCCGCGAAGGCCTACGCCCATTGGGGCTTTGCCGACGTCACATGAAGAACAGCCACATCACCAGCGCGAATATCGGCAGAAGGATGAGTGTCGACCACACCATGTAGCCAAAGAAGCTCGGCATCCTAACGCCGGCTTCTTCGGCGATCGCTTTGACCATGAAGTTCGGCGCATTGCCGATATAGGTGTTGGCGCCCATGAAGACCGCGCCGGCCGAGATCGCGGCGAGCGTAGTGGCGAGCGGACCCATCAACTGCGCCGGGTCGCCGCCGGCGGCATTGAAGAAAACGAGATAGGTCGGTGCGTTGTCGAGGAAGCTCGACAGGCCGCCGGTGAGCCAGAAATACATTGCGTTGTTGGGTGCGCCGTTCGCGTCGGTAAGAAGGGCGAGGAGCGGCGCGAACGCGCCTTCGGTGCCGGCGCTCCTGTTCCGGGTGCTGCTCCGACCCGTCTGGGTGTGGCTGCAGGATTCGACTGAGTAGCGGGTCGTGACGACGGTTTCGCCTGCGAAGGCGGTTCCGGTGATGGCAAGAAATGCGAGGTAAGGGAGAGATGTTCTCATTGGAGTGTTTCGTTGTAAGGTTGGACCCCCCCCGTTTTGCCAAGCAGTTTCGCTGGCAGAAGATTTCCAGCGAGGCAGGAGGAGGGCGGTTTCAGCCTGTCGGTGAATGGCAGCTGTAAGGCGCTGAACTCTGGCAATAGAGCGGGACGGCCCCGCCCCCATGCGAGAGTGAATGCTACTTGTGGTAGCCTGTGCTCGTCGTCGTGGTGGTGCTCTGGTAGGTCGGTTCGCGATGAGCGCAGGAGGCAATACCCAAGGCAGCGGTGAGGAGGATCAGTTTAGAGATGAGTTTCATACGATCAGTAATCGGCGGCGGGGCAACCTTGGTCGTATCATATTGAAGGATGACCCCCCCTTTTTCTCCCGGTGGCAATCCCATTACTGCAAACACCCCTGCAGTCTGGCCAAACTTCCCGTCGCCGGATCAACGTCCATTCTCGCACAAAGCTCATCGGTCTCTGCAAACCTCAAAGAGAACTCCTGCACTCTATCGTCACAAACTATGCTGCTCAATCTCAGCCCGAAACGCTTGAGTTTCCGTTCTTCAAGCGAGTCCACAAGAACACGATATTCCTCAGGACTCAGACCTCCTCCCGCTACCCAGCGGGCTACATCCTCCAACTCGCCGGAGATTTCCTTGCAGATCTCGTCATGATTCATCGTTGGTCTCATGCCATTGAATCGTGCCCGGGGCTCCACATGGATCCACAAAAGCTGCCTCATTCCTCCTCAGCGACCCAGGGTAAGCACGAATTTCAACTTGGGGCGTCCCTTGTACTGGAATGACCTGAACCGAAATGGCCGTTTTCGGTTCTGAAGCGTTGCCATTTGTTGCCGCTTTTCGAGCTCGGACAGGCATTTATGAATTGCCTTCGAGCCCAGTATCCATGCGGTTTACAGAGGAATGAAAGCGGTGCACCCGGAGGGATTCGAACCCCCAACCCTCGGTTCCGAAGACCGATGCTCTATCCAGTTGAGCTACAGGTGCGCTGACGGACGGACGGTAATCGCACTTGGATGGCGGTCAATCCGGACGGCTCCGTTATTCGAGTCCGAGCTTCCGGAAGGTTTCGTCCACCCAGCGGAAATGGTGCTCCAGCGAGCACAGGCGCGCGATTTCCTCCGCGGGAATCTTCGCGGTGATCTCCTCCTCGGCGACCAGGTTCTCCTGCAAGGCGCGATCGCCCTGCCACGTCTTCATCGCGGCGCGCTGCACGGCTTCGTAGGCTGTCTTTCGCTCGAGGCCGCGCTCGGTGAGTTTCAGCAGGATCGTCTGCGAATGATAAAGCCCCTTCGTGATCTCGAGGTTCCGTTGCATGTTCGCGGGATAGACGATGAGGCGCTCGACCAGCTTGCGCAACGAGACGAGCATGTAGTCCACGAGGATGCAGGAGTCCGGGAAGATGACGCGCTCGACGGATGAATGGCTGATGTCGCGCTCGTGCCAGAGCGGGACATTCTCGAGGGCGGCGACGGCGTTGCCGCGGACGAGGCGCGCGAGGCCGCTGAGCTTCTCGCCGGTGATCGGGTTGCGCTTGTGCGGCATCGCCGAGCTGCCCTTCTGCCCCGCGGAAAAATATTCCTCCACCTCGAGGACCTCGGTGCGCTGGAGATGACGGAACTCGACCGCCCATCGATCGATCGACGACGCGATCAGCGCGAGGACGGTGTGAAACTCGGCGTGCCGGTCCCGCTGCACCACCTGCGTCGCGAGCGTGGCGGGAGAAAGGCCCAGCCGCTTGCAGACTTTCTCCTCCACACCCGGGTCGAGATGCGCGTGGGTGCCGACTGCGCCGCTGAGTTTGCCCACGCGGATTCGCGGCTGCACCTGCTCGAGCCGCTGAATTGCGCGGCCGAATTCGTCGAACATGAGCGCGAGCTTCAGGCCGAAGGTAATCGGCTCGGCGTGGATGCCGTGGCTGCGGCCGATCATCGGCGTCATCTTGAATTCGCGCGCGCGCTTCGCGATCGCCTCGCGCAGTTCGCGGAGATCCTTCATCAAAATGTCCGACGCCTGCGCGGTCTGCACGGCGAGCGTGGTATCGAGCACATCGCTGCTCGTCATGCCCTGATGCATCCACCGGCACGCGGGGCCGACGTAGCTCGCGACGTTTTCGAGGAACGCGATCACGTCGTGATTGGTGCGCGCCTCGATCTCCGCGATCTCGGCGAGGTTGAACTTCGCCTTTTCCCGGATGGTCCGCGCGTCCTCCTTCGGGATATGGCCGAGTTCCGCCTGCGCCTCGCAGGCGAGGGTTTCGATTTCGAGCCAGATTTCGTATTTGCGCTGGTCGGCCCAGATGGCCGCCATCCCGGGCAACGTGTATCGTTCAATCATGAGGGCGCGGAAGATGGGAGCCGTGATGGCGGCGGGCAAGCCCGGAAGCAGCCGGCGGGCGCCCGATTTTCCACTCGGAAAAAATTCGCGCCCCGCCAGATTGCAGTCCATGCGCGTGCCCGCCCTGCTGCTCCTCCTAATCGTCACCGCGGCCTTCGCCGGGCCAAAGGTCGGCCCGGCGGCGGGTTCGCTGCTGATCCACGGTGGCGGAAAACTGAGCCCCGAGACGGTCCGGGAATTCATCCGCCTCGCCGGCGGCCCGGAGGCGCGCTTCGTCATCATCCCGACCGCCGAGCCCGGAGAGGATTTCACGGACCACGGGGCAAAATCTTTCCTCGCCCGCGCGGGCGTGAAGCAGATCCGCGTCATCCACACGCGCGACCGCGCCGTCGCGGACGGCGAGGCATTCGTCGAGCCGCTCACGAGGGCGGATGCGGTGTGGCTCGGCGGCGGCCGGCAGTGGAGGCTCGCCGATGCGTATCTCGGCACGCGTGTGCTGGTGGAACTTCGCGGCGTGCTCGCCCGGGGCGGCGTCATCGGTGGCAGCTCCGCCGGCGCGACCATCCAGGGCAGCTACCTGGTGCGGGGTGCGCCCGAGGGAAACGAGATCATGATGGCGAAAGGCCATGAGGAAGGCTTCGGATTCCTGCGCGACACCGCGATCGATCAGCACGTACTCACCCGCCGGCGCGAGGAGGACATGCTGCCGGTGATCGCGGCGCACCCGGCGTTGCTCGGGCTGGGCATCGACGAAGGCACCGCACTCGTCGTCCAGGGCGACCGCGCGCGCGTGATCGGACCGAGCAAGGTGGCGGTGTACGACCACGGCTTTTCCCCGGGAGCCGACGGGCGCCGATACTTTTTCCTCGTCCGCGGACAAGTTCTCGACCTGGCCACGCGGCGTCCCGCGACGGTGACGAAGTAGCTCCTGCGCGCTTGCCTCGCGCAGCGCGGCGCATACCCTCCGCGGCCCGCCATGTATTCCACTCACGAGATCTTCACCCGCATGCCTCCCGCCGCCTCGGCCCAGCTCTTCGCCTACATCGGGGAGAAGGAAAAGGCGCTGATGAAGGCGACCATCGAGACGCTCTGCAAGCAGCGCAAGCTGCGGCCCGTCTTCGTGGAGCGAAAGCCGAAGCTGGAAAGGATCGCCTGGCTGCGGGACGCGCTCGGTCGCAAACAGAACGAAGCCGTGGCGGCGAACCTCCTGCAAATCTGGCTGGTCGGCTCGCAAAGCGCGATGCTCTGCGAATTCCTCGACGGACTCGGGATCGCGCACGACGAACACGGCACGATCGAGGAACTGCCCCCTGCGCCGCCGAAGGAAAAACTCGCGGGCGTGGTGAACACCCTTCTCGGAAAGTACGATCAGGGCACGGTCGCCGTTTACCTCCATGCTTTCCAGGCGACGGACGAAAAGGGCTGGGACACGCTCAAGGAACTGCTCGCCGAAGATCCGCGGCTGAAGCTGCAATAGCCTGCCCGGCTGTCGCACCCCCGCGCCTCGCGTCCCCATGATGCAGCCCATCCTCGAGCATCTGGGCGTCGCGGTGGCGGCGCTCACCGGAGTGCTGGCCGCGCGGGGCAAACGCGTCGATCTGTTTGGCGTGCTGGTGCTCGCGCTGGTGACCGCGTTCGGCGGTGGTAGCATTCGCGATCTCGCGCTCGGCGACCGCCCGATCTTCTGGGTCCGCGATCCGGGCTTCGCCATCACCGCATCGGCGACTGCGTTCGTCGCGTTCTTCATCGCCCGCGCCTGGGAGCTGCCGCAAAATGTCCTGCTGATCGCCGACGCCTGCGCGCTGGCGTTCTTCACGGCCATCGGAGCCGAGAAGGCGCTCCACTTCCAAGTCGCGCCGCACATCGCGGTGGCGATGGGCGTCATCACCGGCGTGGCCGGCGGCATGTGCCGTGATGTGCTCACCGGCGAGATCCCGCTCGTATTCCGCCGGGAGATCTACCTTTACGCGACGGCGGCGGCCATCGGCGCCGGCTGCTTCGTCGCGCTTCAGACGTTCCTGCCGAATCGAGGCGCCAATCTTCTCATCGGCACAATGATCACCCTCGCCCTGCGCCTCGCGGGGATTCGCTGGCGGCTCGCATTGCCCGTTTTCGAGGAGCGGCGGCGCGAACCGCCTCCGGTGCCCTGACGCTTTTCGTTGCACGGACCGCCGGGGGCACGCTAGCAGCATCGCATGGCAAACGTCGTCTTCCTGTGGCACATGCATCAGCCCTACTACGTCAACCCGACGACGCGGGTGGCGATGATGCCGTGGGTGCGCCTCCACGCGGTGAAGGGCTACCTCGATATGATCACGGTCCTCGCCGATTTCCCCGGCGTGAAGGTGAACTTCAACCTCACGCCGGTGCTGATGCTGCAGATCGAGGAATTGACGCAGGGCAGGATCAAGGACCTCTGGCTGGAATGGTCGCGCAAGCCGGCGGCGGATCTCGACGAGGAGGAACGCCTCGGGATTCTCGAGCACTTCTTCAAGATTCATCACGACAATCTGCTCCGCCCCCACCCGCGTTACGTCGAGTTGCTGGGGAAATGCGGCCCCGGATTCTACCGCGACCGGGCGCGGGCCGAGCTGCGAAACTGGAGCACCGCGGAATTCCGCGACCTCCAAACGTGGTATAATCTCGGCTGGTGCGGATTCACCGCGGGGAGACTTTACCCGGAACTGGGCGAACTGAAGCGCAAAGGCCGCCACTTTTCCGAGGAGGAAAAACTCCGCGTGCTGGACATCCATCTCGAAATCCTCGCCAGCATCCCGAAGCTCTACGCGGACGCCGAGGCGCGCGGGCAGGCGGAGCTGACGACCACTCCGTTTTTTCACCCGATCCTTCCGCTGGTTTACGACAGCGATTTCGCCGAGCGCTGCATGCCGGGCCGGCCGCGGCCGAAGCGTTTCCACTGGCCGCAGGACGCGCTCGCGCAATTGCAGCTCGCGGTGGCCCAGCACACACGGATGTTCGGCCGCGCGCCGCGCGGGCTGTGGCCGAGCGAGGGCAGCATCGCGCCGGAGCTCGTGCCGCTGATGCAGCAGGCCGGCATCCAGTACTTCTGCTCGGACGAGGAGAATCTCTTCAACTCGCTGCGGCGTTCGGGCGTCCATGCGGATCACCTCGAGCTGTTCCAGGGCTGGCGCGTGGAGCACGAAGGCGCCGCGGTCAACGCGGTGTTCCGGGAAAAGCCGCTGAGCGATTTCATCGGCTTCATGGCCGCGCGCAATGAGCCGCATCAGTCGGCGGAGCATCTGCTCACGCATTTCCGGCACATCGCCGATCAGGTCCCCCGCGACACGGGTCTCATCCCGATTGTGCTCGATGGGGAGAACGCGTGGGAGACGTTCAAGGACGGCGGTGAGGCTTTTCTCCGGGAGCTCTACGGCGGGCTGGAAAAGAGCGCGGCGCAACTGACGAGCTGCACCATCGAGGATTATTTCCGCCGCTGCCCGCCAAAGCAGACGGTCACGACCCTGCACACCGGCTCGTGGATCTGCAGCGACTTCGACATCTGGATCGGCGACGACGAGGAGAATCGCGCTTGGAATCTCCTCGGCGAGACGCGGCAGTTCCTCGAGGGCAAACTGCACGCCCTGAAGCCGCAACAGAAGGAAGCGGCGCTCCGCGAGATCTACGCGGCCGAGGGAAGCGACTGGTTCTGGTGGTACGGACCGGACTTCACCACGCAGTGCGACGTCCTTTTCGACGACCTGTTCCGGGAGCACCTGAAGAACGTCTATTTGCTCTGTGGAGAAACGCCGCCGCCGAAGCTCGACTGGACGTTGCTTTCCGCCGAGGCCATCGCTCTCTACACACGGCCGACACGGCAGCTCAGCCCGCAGATCAACGGAAGCATCGCGCCGTTTTTCGAATGGATGGGAGCGGGTAGATACCTCGCCGGCAGCGAACAAGGCTCGATGTTCCGCGACGATCGCTTCCTCCGGGTCATCCGCTTCGCGTGCGACACACAGCGGCTCCATCTTCGCTTCGAACTGCGGCGCTGGGGACGCTTCCAGATCAGCGTCGTCTTTCACCAGCCACCGGGGCTGATCGTGCAGACCCCCGTCCTGGCGCGCGGCCGTCGCGGAACCGTCTCCGTGAGCGGACACAACGGCGAGGAACAGGAGGTCGGGGACTTCGCCGCGGATCAGGTGGTCGAGGCGAGCATCCCCTTCTCCTCGCTCGGCGTGCATCAGGGGAATCTGATCCAGTTTCAGGTGAAGGTTTTCGAAAAGGGCATCGAGCGTGAATGCTATCCGGAGTCCGCGCCGATCGAACTCGTCGTGCCGGGACCGGAAACGGCGATGGCGAATTGGGTGGTGTGAATCCATCCGCTTGATGCCCCGCCCCGGAGCCTCTACCAACCCCGGGATGCATCCCACACTCCGCTCCCGCCGCTCCTTTCTCCGCGAACTCGCCCTAGGCGTCACCGTCGCCCCGTGGGTCACGCGCGGGCTCATGGCCCAATCGCCGGGCTCCGTCATCCACCACGCCAGCTTCGGATGCGCAGGGATGGCCATGGCTGACGTCTCGGCGATTTCAAAACACGCGGCGGTGAAAATCGTCGCGGGATGCGACGTGGATGAAAAGCGCACCGTCGAATTCCGGAAGAAGTTCCCCGAGGCCCGCCTCTACTCCGACTTCCGCGAGTTGCTCGAGAAGGAGAAGGATCTCCAGACGGTGAACGTCTCCACGCCCGACCACATGCATGCGCCCATCGCCGTCAGCGCGCTGAATCGCGGCGTGCACGTCTATGGGCAGAAGCCACTCGCGCATGACATCCACGAGGTGCGCCGTATGACCGAGATCGCCCGTGCGAAAAAACTCCATACACAGATGGGCATCCAGATCCACAGCGGCTCCGAGTACCGGACTGCCTGCAAGGCCATCCAGGACGGCGTCATCGGAAAAGTGAAGGAGGTTCACACCTGGAGCAGCAAGAAGTGGGGCGACAACGGCGCGATGCCGGTGAAGACCGAGCAACCGCCCGAGGGCTTGAACTGGGATCTCTGGCTTGGCGTCGCCGCGGAGCGCCCGTTCATCGGCGGCGGCTGGTATCACCCCGGCAACTGGCGCAAGCGCCTCGACTTCGGCACCGGCACCTTCGGCGACATGGGCTGCCACATTTACGATCCGGTTTTCAAGGCGCTCGCGCTCACCGCCCCGCTCAGCGTGCAGAGCGACGGCCCGAAGCCGAACGAACACTCGTGGGCGATCGATGCTGCCATCACCTACGTCTTCCCCGGCACCGCCTACACGGAAGGCAAGACC
>JBEBGK010000103.1:0-8327 GCA_040081515.1 Chthoniobacteraceae bacterium | reverse complement strand
ACGGTGCCGGCGCCAACGCCCCACGACCAGACCCGCTACTTCCGCAACAGCCGGGTGGAGCTACGGGCCGCCGGTTTCGATCCGGAGCGGGCCCGGGCGCTTGGGCGGGCAGGGCGTGAGGCGGTGCGGAAGGATTTTTCCATGAGCGGCGCGGCGAAGGCGCTCACGGAACTCACGGCGAAGGCCGGATGATCACGCCAGGGCGAGGAAGGCGACCATGCGTCCCGTCCGGCCCTGTTCGCGGCGGTAACTGTAGTAGCGGTCGGATTGCGCCGCGGTGCACGCGCCACTGTCGAAGACCGCGCCGATGCCGGCTGCGCGGCACTGGGCGAGGATCGCCGCCGCGAAATCCACCTCGTAATGCGGCGGGCGGATGCACGGGCCGAGTTGCGCGACCATTCTCGACGGTTCGCAACCGAACGTCTTGACCATCGTCTCGATGGTGGCGGGAACGACGCCGAGATCCGTGCCTTTGCGTCCGCTATGGACGCAGCCGATCGCGCGCCGGATCGGATCGACCAGCCACACGGGTCCGCAGTCGGCGACGTAGATCCCGAGGCAGACACCGGGGTTGTCGGTGACGAGGGCATCGACTCCCCGGACGGGCATGGAGCCGAGGTCCGTCACGACGCCGACTTCCGCGCCGTGAACCTGCTCGGCGGTGACGTAGCGATGCCCGCCCGCGCCGATAGCGGCGCGAAGTTCATCGTGGTAACTGGCGAGCCTGCGGAGCGCCGCCTCCCGGTCGATCTGCACATCGAGCCCGGGCACACGTCCCGACAATGCGTGAATGACCGGAAGCGCCGAGAGTGCGGGGAACGTCTCGAACGGGCAGGGAGGCATGGTTGATCAGTCAGCCGGACGGAGGTCCGCTTTTCCCCGGCGGAGGGAGGCCTTGAAGTGGTTGTCCCGTGGATCCGGGAACTCGGCTTCGTAAACCGTCTCGGCGCCGGTGGCGCGGTCGAACTCGGCGATCGCAGTGTGGTAGCTGGCGAGGGCCTGCTTCTGGGTCGTGCGCGCCTGCGTCAGCGCCACCTCGGCACTGAGGACGTCGAGCTGCGTCCCGGCGCCGGCAGCGAGGCGTTCCTTGGCGAGGCGAATCGCCTCGGTGGCCTGCTCGACGACCTTTGACTGGCTCGCGATGACCTCCCTGGACTGGCTGACGTTCGCGAACGCGGTCTGCACTTCGAGTTCGACCTGACGGATCGAGTCGGCATAGCCGACCTTGGCCGATGCGAGGCGCGCGGCCGCCTGATCCATGCGGCCCTTGGTCGCCAGTCCGTCGAAGATATTCCAGTTTCCCGTGACGCCGACAATCCACCCGTTGGCTTCCTTGGTAAGGTCGTCGGTCACGCGCGAGTTCCTGAGTTGCCAGCCTGCGGTGACGTTGAGCTGTGGTTTGTAGCCAGCCTTCGCGATGGTAATGCTCTCCTTCTCCGTGCGGACGGTGTTGTCCTGCGCCTTGAGCAGGGCTCTCCGCTCCATGGCGCTCTTCAGGGCGGCGGAAAGGTTCAAGGTCCTCGGGTTGGCCTGGAGGGACCCGGAGGCATCGACCGGAGAGTTGGCGTCGAGGCCGAGGGTCCTCGCCAGTTGAAGTCTGGCGATCAGGTAATTGTTCCTGGCGACGATCAACTCGGGCCGGGCGTTGGCCAGCGCCACCTCCGCCTGGAGGACGTTGAAACGCGGAACGGTTCCCGCCGCGAACCGGTTCTGCTGATCCCTGAGCTGATCGGAGAGAAGCTGAATGCTCTCCTCGGAAACGGTGATGAGTTCCCGGTTCAGGAGCACCGCGTAGAACTGTGTCCGGACCGTCGCGATCACCCGATTCACCGTCTCGCGAAGAAGCTGGTGGCTCGTATCCTCGGCAAGTTTCGCGACCTTGACCGCGGCCTGGACCTGTCCGCCCGAATAGATCAACTGGCGGACTTGGAAGTCTATCTGCCATGACTTGTCCTGGATGAACCGGAACCCGCCCGCCGTCAGGGCGGAGGCACTCACTTCAAACAGCCGGGGATCCTGCTGGTTGTAGGACGCCGTGTTGACGATCTGCGGCAGCGCCTGCGCGCGGACTTCGATGATCTGGCCGCGTGTGCGCTCGATCTCGCGAAGCGCTCTCAGAATCTCGGGGTTCTGCTTCAGCGCGGTCGAAACGGCAGCCCTCAGCGTGACGGCGCGGGGGGACGGGATGACCGTCTTCTTGCCACTTTCAGCCGAGGAAGCAGGGAACGCGGCGAGGACCCATACCGCGAGGAAAACAGCCAGCCTCATTGCTGCTGGCAGTGTGGAAATATCTTCTCGTAGATGCGCAGCCAGGCTGCTTGTTCGGATTCGTCGAGGTAACCCATGAGGCGAAGTAGGTTCTGCACCATGTCCTGCCGGATCTTCTGGACCAGTTCAATGCCTTTCGGAGTGATGACTGCCAGCACCTTGCGGCGGTCCTTGGGGCCGTGCTCGCGCCGGACCAGTTCCAGAGCCTCCAGCCGGCCGACCAATCCCGTGGCGGCTGCGGTCGTATGGCGCATCCGCCGCGCGACCTCGGTCATCGTCAGTGGTTCCTTTTCCATCGCGAGAAAGCTCAGGAGAAGGAACTGAGGAAAAGACACCTGCCCGACACCGAGTCCTTTGGACAGGTTCAGAACGAAGGTGCGCTGAAGGATGATGAAAATTTCAGCAAGTCGGTCTGCGCCAGCTTTGAGGTCTTCGCGATAATCGTGCATAAGATTGTTAATGAACTAAACGGTATGAGTCTCGGGCCTCCGGTCAACCGACATTTCATG
The DNA here is from genome assembly GCA_040081515.1 of Chthoniobacteraceae bacterium. GTDB lineage: Bacteria > Verrucomicrobiota > Verrucomicrobiia > Chthoniobacterales > Chthoniobacteraceae > SXWH01. The sequence goes on along the minus strand of JBEBGK010000103.1, from coordinate 5,550 downwards.
GACCCGATGGGCACGGCGACTGCTGTGCAATAGGGAGATTTTTCCACACCATGCAACGTTACACCGACCAACCCACCACCGTGGACCTCCCCGATGTTCTCCCTCCGCCCGTCGAGGGGAAAAAGAGTGTGCTGCTTCTTGAGGATGACCCGCAGTTCAAGGAGGTCATCCAGGAGTTTCTGGTCGGCCAGGGCTACAATGTCGTGGCGGTGCAGAACGGCGTGGAGGGGGTTCACGAGGTGCTCGCCCACGATTTCGAGGTGATTCTTTGCGACATGATGATGCCCACCCTGCCTGGGGACATGTTCTTCCGCGCCGTCGAGCGGATGCGCCCGCACCTCTGCGACCGCTTCATTTTCATGACGGGACACCGAGGCAACCCGAAGGTGAACGATTTCATCCGGAACGTGAACGGCACGATCCTCTCCAAGCCCTTCCACGTGGACGATCTGCTGGAGATGATTGCATTCGTGCAGGTGCGGACGGCGGTCGGTTGATCGTGCCCGGGTTCGCTTCCCGGACGGCGCGCGGCCCGGGCGCTGCGCGTTTCTTTTCTCGACGCCGCCGGAGGAGCGACTGAAATTCTCCGCGTGTTGCGCCTCATCATCCTACTCAGCCAGGGAATCATCCGCGATTCGCGGATGCGGCGGAAGATGATGTCCGCGCTCATCGGCACGGCGGTCGTGATGCTCTTCATGGGGTCCTGGCTGATGTCGGACGCCTGGGCGCGGGCGCATCCGTGGCTTTATCTGCTTTATTGGGCGGCGTGCGCTTGGCTGACGGTTGCGGGAGTCCTCCTCGCCGTGCTCGACATGCTGTTGCTGCGTTCGGCGGCGAAGGCGACGCGACGGCGGATCGAGCAGGAATTTGCGGACAGGCATCTCAAGGGGGATGACCGGTGATCCGGACGCGTGAGGAACTGGAGGCGCAGGAGCGCGTTTTTCTCGCGGCCTATGCGCAGAAATCGGGGGATTCCGCAGGGCGGCGCTATCCGGAACCGAAACATCCGCATCGCACCGATTATCAACGGGACCGCGCGAGGATCATCCACAGCCGGGCGTTCCGCCGGCTGGAATACAAGACGCAGGTCTTCCTGAACGGCACCGGGGATCACCTTCGCACGCGGCTGACGCATACCTTTGAAGTCGCGAACATCACCCGGACGGTGGCGAGGGCGCTGGCGCTGAACGAGGATCTGGCCGAGGCGATTGCGCTCGCCCATGACCTCGGGCATCCGCCTTTCGGTCACACGGGGGAGGAGACCCTGGATGAACTGATGCGCGGTCACGGTGGGTTTGATCACAATGAACAAAGCCTGCGCATCGTCGATGTGATCGAGACGCGGTATCCGCGCTTTCCCGGGCTGAACCTGAGCCACGAGGTGCGCGAGGGACTGCAAAAGCACGCGAAGTTTTACAAAAGCGCGGCTCCCGGCGGGAAGGCCCACCCTCAGCCTTCGCTCGAGGCGCAGATCGCGAATCTTGCGGACGAGATCACCTATTACAGTCACGACATCGACGACGGGCTCGATTTCCGGTTGCTCGATCCCGGCCAGTTGGCGCAACTCGAAGCGTGGAAGGGGAGCGAGGCCGATGTCCGCCGCTACTTCCCGAAACTCAAGGGCGCCGAGCTCCAGGCCTATGTGATTCGGTGCATGATCGACCGCCAGGTGGCCGATGTGATCCGGACGAGCGCGTCGCTCATCGAGGCGTCCGGGGTGGCGAGCCCGGCGGGCGTCCGGTCGAGCAAACGCCCGCTCATCGGCTACAGCAAGCCCCTGCTGAAGGCGAACCAGCAGCTCCGGCGATTTCTTTACAAGAACCTCTACTATCACCCGAGCGTATCCGGTGCGAATACTTTTGCCTGCGAGATGCTTAAGGATGTTTTTACGGCATATGTGAAAAACCCGAAACTGCTGGGCGAGGCGACGGCGAAGCGGGTGGCGAAGGATGGGCTTCACCGCACGGTCTGCGATTACGTGTCGGGGATGACCGACCGGTATCTGCTCGACGAGCATGCCCGGCTGGTGAAGCCGGCGGTCCGCGTGCTTCCGGCCGGCCGACGGGCGACTGCCCGCCGTTCAGTGTGAACTGGCCTTCTCCGAGCCGAGCCCGGTGTTGGCGCGGACGTCGAGTTCGTTAAATTTCTTCTCTGCGTCCGGTTCGCGCCGGCCGGCGAGGGTTCCGGCCCATGCTGCCAGAAAGCCGAGCGGGATGCTGACGATCCCCGGATTCTCCAGCGGGAATGGGGCGCCCGCCTTGCCGAAGACGCCGTTGGGGCTGAGGAGAATCAGGATGATCGAAGACGCGAGGCCGGCCCCCAGGCCGCAGACCGCGCCCGTGGTATTGAAGCGACGCCAGAACACCGAGAAGAGGATCACGGGCAGGTTTGCCGACGCGGCGACGGAAAATGCGAGGCCGACGAGCATGGCGGCGTTGACGCTCGAGCCGAGGAAGATCGCGAGGGCGATGCTCACCGCGCCGACCACGAACGCCGTGATCCGCGCCACGCGGACCTCCTGGCCGGCGGACTTCTCGTGTCCGTGGTGGATCACATTCGTGTAGAAGTCGTGCGCAAAGCTCGTGCTCGCGCTCATCGTGAGGCCGGCGACCACGGCGAGGATCGTGGCGAATGCGACGGCGCTGATGAACGCGAAGAACATCTCACCGCCGAGCGCCTTGGCCAGGATGGGCGCGACCATGTTCGTGTTCTCGGTGCCCTTGGCGGTCAGGATCGCCGCCTTGGGCAGCAGCGTGGCCGCGCCAAACCCGAAGAACGTGGTGAGAATGTAGAAGACACCGATGATCGCCGTGGCCCAGACGACGCTCACGCGCGCGGTCTTTGCATCGGGCACGGTGTAAAAGCGGACGAGAATGTGCGGCAGCCCGGCGGTCCCCAGGACGAGCCCGAGCGCGAGCGACACGAAATCGAGCGAGCCCCAGGGCGTCGCCGCGGTGGTCGCATATTTCATCCCGGGGTCGAGCAGGTTCTTCGGCGACGCAGTGCCGGCGTAGTCCGCGGCGGAGACCGCCTCGAAAAAGCGGCCCAGGCTGAAGTCATACTTGGCCATCACCATCCAGCTCAAGGCAAACGCCCCGCCGAGCAGGAGGATCGCCTTGATGATCTGCACCCAGGTCGTGGCGAGCATGCCGCCGAAGACGACATAGATCAGCATCAGCACCCCGACACCGATCACCGCGGGGGCGAACTCGACGCCGATGAGCTCCTTGATGATCCCACCCGCGCCCACCATCTGGGCGATCATGTAGAAGGTGGAGACGATCAGCGTCGATAGCGACGCCATCGCACGGACGGGGCGGGGGCTCAGGCGGTAGGCGAGCAGATCGGCCATCGTGTACTTTCCCGCATTGCGCAGCGGCTCGGCGACGAGCAGCAGCACCGTGAGATACGCCACGAGGAAGCCGACGGAATACATGAAGCCGTCGTAGCCCTTGAAGCAGATCATCCCCGAGATCCCCAGGAAGCTCGCGGCGCTCATGTAATCGCCGGCAACAGCGAGACCGTTCTGCCAGCCCTTGATCGTGCGTCCGGCTGCGAAGTATTCCGCGCTGCCCGTCGCCTTGCTGGCGCTGAACCAAGTGATCACCAGCGTCACCGCGACGAACGCGCTGAACATCCAGAACGCGGGTGTGAATTGGAAACCGGACTGGGGCAGGGCGGGAGCCGCCTGGGCGAGGAGAATTCCCATGGAATCAGTGGCCCGCCTTGGCGAGCAGCTCGGCGTTCATGATGTCCCAGCGCCGCGCCGCGCGGACGTACATCGCAGCCACCACCCAGGTCATCACGAATTGCGACAGCGCGAACAGGTAGGCGCCGTTCACCTTTCCGAGCAGCGGGCGCTTCATCGCCTCCGGCCAGTAGCCCACGAGCACCGGGAGCGCGAGATAGTACACGAGGAAGAAAATCGTGGCCGGCAGGATGAAGCGCCGTTTGGCTCGCTTCAGCGCGTGAAAGTCGGGATGTCCGGCGATTTTTTCCCAGTCCGGGGGGGTGGCTCTGCTCATCTGTCCGCGGAGGCTACCAATCGCGCCGCGCAGGTAGCAACGTTCCTTTTTTCGCTGGCCACAACGCCCGTTGATCCCGTATAAGCAAGCGTGCCCCTCTTCCTCTTCGAACCCGATTCCCGCACCTCCTTGCGGGTGTTTGCCGTCGTGGCGCTCATCGGGATCTTCCTGGCGGCGCGTTGAGCGCGCGTTCCAAACAACCCGCAATGGTGTGCCGGCTGCTTTCTTGATTGAGCGATCGTCCCCGCAGTGCGACCTTTTCCAAATTCAATGAGTCCTGTTGTCAAAATCACCGCCATCTCGCTGCTCGCCACATCCGCCGCATGGAGCCAGTTGCCGCCGAGTTTCCTCAAGCCCGGCCAGACGCCCGCGCCGGTCCCCGGTGTGCCGGGCGTCCCCGCTCCGTCGCCTGCCGTGCTTGCCGATGCCGCACCGCTTTCCTCGGGCGCTCCGAACACGCTCTCGCCCGAGGAGACCGCGCAGGGATGGCGCCTGCTGTTCGACGGCTATCGCCTCGTCGGCCTGCGCGGCGTCCAGAAGAGCGACCCGATGTCGGCAGGCTGGCTGGCCGAGCGCGGCGTGCTCAATCTGCCGAAGGACATCAAGGACATGGACCGCATGACGGGCGGCGACTTGATCACGAACGACGTCTTTTGGGATTTCGATTTCCGTTTTGAATGGCGCACGACCGCATCCGCGGACAGCGGGATTCGTTACATGCTCACCGAATCGAGCGGCCAGACGCCGATCGGTCTCGAGTATCAGATCATCGACGACATCCACAACAGCACCGGCCTCAAGGGCGGCCCCGTCCGGCGCAGCAGCGCGCTCGATAACATCCTTCCTCCCGGGCCGAATGCGAAACTCCGCACGGCGGATCCGCTGGAGAAGCAGGGCGACCCATGGAACGAAGGCCGCATCGTCGTCCTCGGCAATCGCGTCGAGCACTGGATGAACGGGGAGAAAGTTCTCGAATTCGACCTCGGCCCGCACCTGCGGCGCGTCGCGGAAAGCAACAAGGTGAAGGTCTCCGCGTTCTTCGGGATGAAAGGGAAGACGCGGATCTGCATCGTCGATCAAGGCACCGAGATCGCATTCCGGAACTTGAAGATTCGCCCGCTGCTCCCGCAGGCCGCCGCCGTTCCCGGGACGCCGGCCGGGACGCCGGGAGTCAAGGTCCCGAATCCCTTCCTGCTCCCGAGCGGCACCGGCGGCCAGCGCCGGTAGCGCGCCGCCGCAAAGGTAGTCCAGGGCTTCAGCCCGTACAACCGCTCGAAAGCGATCAGCCTACATTCGGCGATGAGATCCACGAAATACACCGAAGACACGAAAGCAGAAGGGAATGGAAGGATCCGCGTGCTCACCCAATGGGTGAACCGGGGCGTGATTCAAACCGAGTCCAAAGACGCCGGGTGGCGCTGCGCGATCGTGGCACAGTGCGTCCCGCCTGTGGGGCGCGCGGGCATCCTGCCCGCAGCTTGATTTGCGTTCGCTGCCACACCGGGCGGGACGCCCGCTGGCCCCA
>JBEBGK010000921.1:0-2123 GCA_040081515.1 Chthoniobacteraceae bacterium | reverse complement strand
GTGGTATGGATTCAATGCAGGCTCGGCGGTCGCGGCGGATCGCGTGGCGACGACGGCGTTTGTTGCCACGACGCTCTCGGCGGCCGTGGGCTGCCTCGTGTGGGGAGTCATCGAATGGATCTTCCGCGGGAAGCCCAGCGTCCTCGGCCTGTGCTCGGGTGCTGTGGCCGGCCTGGCGACGATTACGCCTGCGAGCGGATTCGTCAGCCCGGGCTCCGCGGTGATCATCGGCCTGCTTGCGGGGATTTTCACATGGGTCGCCTGCGCGAAGTTGAAGGCGAAATTCGGGTACGACGATGCGCTCGATACTTTTGGAGTCCATGCAATCGGCGGGACCCTCGGCACGATTTGCGCGGGCGTCTTCGCAGACCCGGCGTTCAATCCCAACCTCAACAACAACCTGAAAACCCTCGTCGCCCACGGCCTGTGGATCGAGCAGTTGAAGGCGGTGGCTATCTTCGTCGCGTGGTCGCTCATCGGCACCACGGTGCTCTTCTTCGTCGTGAAGGCGCTCATCGGCGTCCGTCCGACTGGGGAAGCGGAGGAGCAGGGCCTCGACCTCGCGGATCACGGCGAGGAAGGTTACATCGAAGGGTAGCAGAGCGGGCCGGGTGCGGTTCGCATCGCTTCCGGTTGGCGGAGCAGCGGAGTTCTGCGGGAAAGCGCCTGCTTGCGAACGGTCGGATGGCGGGGCGCAGGGTGGCTGGAAAGTGGTTTCGCATGCATTGCGGGCCGCAGCGCGAAAAGACGGGCGAGGTAGGCACGGCGAATGCTGATAAATATGGAAATTATCACCATGAGCCTATTCGACCGCCGGTGGGGAAGGGGATTCGTCCCGGGAGCGAGTCGTCGTCTGACGGCTTGGGCGCTCCTGCGGTCGAAGACGTCCCGCGGGGTCATGCTCGCCGAGGCAATGGTCGCTGCGGGCGTCATCGTCATAGTGATGCTCGGGGCGACACACGCTTTGATCACCGCGAACCGTCTGGCCGCAGCATCCAGGGTATTCACCGGCGCACGCGCCATCGTGCAGAGGAACATCGACACCGCGCTGACCGTTTCTTTCACGAGGGCGTCGCAGCCGCCAATCCTCGAGCCGACTCTTGCGGGAGTGCAGACGTGGGACGACGACGGCGGCGCCGACAACAAGGTGCAGATCGCCGTTCAGGAAAACGGAACCTACGTCCTGGCCACCGGCACACTGACGAGGCTGGTGACGCCGGTCGCGAACGCGGAAGGCGCGGACATCCGGCAGGTCACCTTCCGCCTGGAATACCTGTACGCAGGCCGGACTCAATCGGTCTCGATGACCACCATGCGCAGCATGGACGACTGACATGAAGGCAATCGCGCATCAGCAACGCCGATCCGGGACGACGCTCGTGGAAGTGATGATCTACGTGGGAATCGCGGTCGTGATCTCCGCAGTGGCGTTCAGTTTTCTCGTCAGCCAGACGAGGCTCTACGCCAAGAACATGGCGCTCGTCCGGTCCCATTCCGATGCGCGGACCGGGCTCGATCGCCTGGTGAACAATCTCCAGCAGGCGAACGGCCTCCCGGTGCTCATCACCACGGCGGGAACCGTGACCACGGGCGCGGCGGCGGGGCTTTATTTTGACCGCTACCTCGGTGATCCCTACGTGGTCACGCATCCGGGTGGAACGGGACTGACCGCGGCGGCGACGAGCCTGACGATTACCCGTTCCACGGTGCCGCTGGCGTCTCCGCCGCTGCCCGGCGCGGGAGACACGCTGCTCATCGACGCGCCGGGCGATCCCGTGAGGGCCGTGATCGCCACCAGCACACCGGGCGCGATTGATGCGACAAATCAAAGGCAGACGATTGCCCTCACCTTGAAGAGCCCGCTTGGAAAGGCCGTCACGTGGAATGCCAGCCAGGTGCAGACCTCGAGGCTGGTGCACCGCGAGGCATTCATCGTCGTGCCGGGTGTCGCGAGCGCGGAATTGCGATTCTTCCCGAACTTCGAGCCGATGCCCGTGCTGACCAACGCTGCGAACTACACGGTGGTTTCGAATCAGCTCGGGATTCAGGCCGGGGAAACGCTGCCCTTCTCAATCGCCGACGAGGCCGGGGACAAGATCGTCCGCGCGGGCCTCGTTGAGCGA
>JBEBGK010000920.1:0-2125 GCA_040081515.1 Chthoniobacteraceae bacterium | reverse complement strand
CTCCAATCCCGCGCGCCGAGTGGTAATCCCAGCGCGGTGAAGGAGCAGTGGCTCCCCGACCGCACCGCCATCATCGTCTGCGACATGTGGGATCTGCATCACTGCAAGAACGCCGTGATCCGCGAAGGCGAGATGGCGCCGCGGATGAATGCAGTTCTCGAAAAGGCGCGCGGTGAGGGCGTGTTCGTCATTCACGCGCCGAGCGGTTGCATGAAGCCCTACGAAGGCACTCCGGCCCGCGAGCGTGCGAAGTCCGCGCCGCAGGCGCCGCGTCTGCCCGACAAGATCGGCGAGTGGTGCAAACAGATCCCCGCCGAGGAACTGACCATTTATCCCATCGATCAGACCGACGGCGGCGAGGACGACGATCCTGCCGAGCACGCCGCGTGGGCGAAGGAACTTGAAGCCAAGGGCCTTAACCCGCGCGCTCCGTGGACGAAGCAGAGCGACGTTCTCCGCATCGATCAGGACGCGGACGCCATGAGCGACAGTGGGGTCGAGATCTGGAATCTCCTCGAGGCGCGCAATATCGACAACGTCATCCTCATGGGCGTCCACGTGAACATGTGCGTCGCCGGGCGTCCCTTTGGCCTGCGGCAGATGGCGAAGAACGGCAGGCACGTCGTCCTCATGCGCGACCTGACCGACGCGATGTACAATCCCGCGCGCTGGCCCTTCGTCAGCCACCAGCGCGGCACCGAGCTTTTCATCCAGCACGTCGAGGAGCGCATCTGCCCGACGATCACCTCCGACCAGTTCATCGGCGGCCAGCCCTTTGCATTTAGCAAGGCAACGGCGGGGAAAAAGCGGCTGCAAATCCTCCTGCTCGGTGACAGTAGCACCGAGGCGAGCATCCCGAAGAAGTTGGCACCGAGGGAGCCGCAGTTCGAGGACAGCGTCCGCATCCTGCTCGCCGCGGAGAAAGACCTGCCGCCCACGGACGTGATCAATTCCGGCGTTAGCGGTGAAACCATCCGCCGCCTGCTCGACACGCGCTACGACAAGGTGGTGAAGACACGGCCCGCGGCGGACTACATCTTCATCCGCTACGGACTGAACGACCATTCGAAGCGGGAGAATTTCGAGACTAACTTCCCGAAGGATTTCCACGAGTTGCTCGCGCGCCTGCGGCGCGATCACCCCGGCGCCATGCTCATCCCCACGACGGTCATCCCATGGGCCAATGAGCCGATGTGCACGAAGATCAACGCCCTCGTCCGCCAGGTCGCCACTGAGGAAAAGCTCACGATCTTCGACATCTACCCGCGCTACGATACCGAGCTGAAGCGCGGCCCCGACATGCTCAACTACCGCCGCTTCCCGCTCGCGAAAGTCCCCGAGAACCTGCGCGCATTTGCAACGCCCTACGTCACTCCCGGCAAGGACCCGACCGTCGTCGTCCTCGACAATCGCCTCGACGGAATCTTCGGCCACCTCCCCGGCTGGTTTGGAGATCGGCATCCGAATCTCGCCGGCTACAACGTGATCGCCGACGAGACGGTGAAGTTCATCGCGCCGATCATTCGTTCCAAGACGGGGAACCGAAACTGATCGTCCGGTGGCGCTTCGATGAAGACGGTCACCATCGGCCCCGCCGGGATGCGGGTGAGCAGCATCGGCCTGGGCTGCGTGACATTTGGCAGGGAGATCGATGAAGCGGCCGCGCACGTGTTGCTCGATTACACCCATGCGCAGGGCGTCTGCCATTTCGACACGGCGGCGGCTTATGGAGACGGTGCTTCGGAGAGGATTCTGGGGAACTGGCTCGCGTCGCGCCGCCCTGCGGCTGGTTCGGTGAGCATCGCCACGAAGATTCTCCCGCCGTACGAGCCGGCGCGCATCGAGGAGAGTGTGGAGCGGAGTCTGGAACGGATGGCCGTGCCGGCGATTGACCTGCTGTATCTCCACCGCTGGGACGCGACGGCAGAATCGCCATCCGCGCCCGCGGCGCTGCACGGCCTGGTGCAAGCGGGGAAGATCCGCGTCCTCGGGGTGAGCAATTTCAACATGGCGCAGCTCGCTGCTGCGCTGACGCTCCAGGAGCAGAACGGCCTGGAGCCGTTTCGCGTCGTGCAGAACAATCACAACCTCGCGGTGAGCGACGTCGGTCCTGAGTTCCGGGCGT
>JBEBGK010000919.1:0-2138 GCA_040081515.1 Chthoniobacteraceae bacterium | reverse complement strand
CCAGCCGTTGTCCACGGCATCGCGGAGCGCTGCGATGGCAGCGTCGCCGTCACCGAGGCGCGCGTGCGGACAGGCGAGGTTGTAGAGAAGCTCGGTGTTCTTCCCGTGGCTGGCCTTGAGCGCGATCAGAACATCCCTCGCGGCTTTGAGGTCGATGACCTGTGTGGGCGATCCACCCGGGGCGCCGGGGAGGCTGGGCAGCGCCTTGTCCGGCTCGGCTTTCGGGTCGGCTGTCTTGCGTTGCAGTGCGCCGAGCGCCTCGGTGTAGCGCTTCTTGTCGTCGTCGCTCCATGCGCCGTCGGGCGTCGAGCGCGCCGCCTGCCGGAAGAAAAAGTTCGTGTTCAGCCCGAGGTAGTTCGGGTTCTTCGCGAGCACGAACTGGTAGAGATAGGTGAGCCCGGTGATGGACGCCGGCTGGGTGATCACCTGCGGAAGCTTCTGCCCAGCGATGTCCGCGGAGACGTCGATCTTCGTCGGGAAATCGGCGCTGTAGAGCACGTAGTCGAGTTGCGGGGCGATTTTGCGCTGCTCCGCCGCGCCCAGCGCAGGCTTGAGGATGAGCGTGCGGAAATCCTCGACTCCCATTCGCTCGAAATCCGGGAGGTTTCGCACGTACACGACATTGGCCGGCGGAATCTTCCGCGCCGCGATGTATTCGTTCGCGATGTAGGTCGAGGCCCAACTGTCCGCGTTGACCACGACCAGCGCATTCTCCGGCCCGCCCGCGGCGTGCACGGAAGCGGCCGTGAATGCCGCGACGAGCGCGACGTGCAGGGCGCGGAGGCTGCGAGGGATGGAGTTGTTGCGGGGGCGCGGGGGCATGGCTGGCGGATTCAATCGCCGAGAGTGCGGGAAATTGGAATCCCAATCAGGCAGCGTCGCGGGTCCGCGCCAGCTACGAATGGAGAAAGTGGAGCGTCACTTCTCCGTCGAGATCGAACACGTTCGAAATTTGGCGCTTCGCACTTTGATCGTGGCCGGCGGGGACGCGCGGCGCTCCACCCGCGGCGCTCTGTTTTCAGCCGATGACGATGTTCACGAGGCGGCCTGGGACGACGATGAGCTTCTTGATCGTCTTGCCGGCGATGGCCTCGGCGATTTTTGGCGCGGCCTTGGCGATGGCTTCGATCTCGGTCTGCGTAGCGTCCTTCTTCACGACGATCTTGTCGCGCAGCTTGCCGTTCACCTGCACGGGCAGTTCGATTTCGTCCTCGATGAGGAGCGCGGGATCGAATGCGGGCCAGGGAATGTCGGCGAGGAGTGAGTGCGCAGTGCTCAGTGCGCACTGCTCAGATTTTGCACCCGTGTTCCCACTGGGAACTGAGGACTGAGGACTGAGCACTGCCCACAACTCCTCCGTGAGATGCGGGGCGAAGGGATTGAGCACTTGCAGCAGCAGGCGGATCGCGGCGATGGGGCGCGGATTCGCGGCGGTGAGCGCATTCGTGCAGACCATCATTTGCGCGATGGCGGTGTTGAAGCTGAGCGATTCGATGTCCTCGCCGACCTTTTTGATCGTGGCGTGGACGGTTTTTGCGAGCGCCTTGCTCATCGGCACGTCCTGCACGGCGGCGCTGGGCTGCCACTCGCCGGCTTGATTTTCCTCCATCACCAGACGCCACACGCGGGCGAGGAAACGGAACACGCCTTCCACGCCGCTCATGCTCCACGGCTTCGTGGCTTCGAGCGGGCCCATGAACATCTCGTAGAGTCGCAGCGCGTCGGCGCCGTATTCCTGGATGACGTCGTCGGGATTCACGACGTTGCCACGCGACTTGCTCATCTTTTGCCCGTCCTCGCCGAGGATGAGACCCTGATTCACCAGACGCTGGAAAGGCTCGGGCGTCGAAACGTGGCCGAGGTCGAAGAGCACCTTGTGCCAGAAGCGCGCGTAGAGGAGGTGGAGCACAGCGTGCTCGGTGCCGCCGACGTACAGATCCACTCCGCCGGGGCGCTGGGCGGGAGTGCTCAGTGCGCAGTTCTCAGTGCTCAGAGGAGATGCAGCGCTCGTCGCGGAAGACTGAGCACTGAGCACTGAGCACTGAGCACTTTTCCCGGTCATCCAGTAACGCTCCGCATCCGTGCCGACGAAGCGGTCGGCGTTCTTGTTGTCGATGTAGCGCAGGTAATACCAGCAC
>JBEBGK010000918.1:0-2140 GCA_040081515.1 Chthoniobacteraceae bacterium | reverse complement strand
TGACGACGACTGGCAGAACTGTGAAATCACATAGCCAAAGCAGGTCCTGCCAGGTGGCAGACGAATCTAATTCCGCCCCTTCGAGCGAATGGATGGGGCTGTTGAAGTCCGTACGCTCGGTACGCCGAAAATTTGCAGCAGAGACGGTCTGGGGCAAACGGAACTCGTTGCGCAAGTTTCGGTCCCTTCTGCCCGGCACTGGGCACCCCAGACTGATCACGATTGCTTTGCATCCAACCTGTTCAGCCCGCCGAACGAGGTGTTTTGTTAATTCGCGATCCTTGAAGAAGTAGAGCTGCAGCCAGAGCGTGTTGTTGTCGGACCTAGTCACAACCTCCTCAAGAGGGATGCTGGACATCACGCTGACGATCATGGGAATGCGTAGAGCCGCTGCCGCACGTGCTGTTGCGAACTCACCGTCGACGTGCACTAACTGATGAAGGGCCGTTGGGCTGTACCCAACTGGGAACTGCATCTCTTGGCCAAACAGCGTTACGGCAAGCGCTGGCGACGACACGTCGCGCAGACACAGCGGCAGCAGCAAGAGTTCGTCAAAGTCGCGACGGTTGGCCCGAACTGTGACCTCATCACCGGCTCCGCCATCAACATAGTCGAATATGTCGAGGGGGACGGATTCGCGTGCCAACGCGCGATAGTCCTCCAGGGTCACCGGTTGAACCGCCAAACGGCCATTTGGCGGCGCGCGCTCGCCCGACATCGGCGCTCTCCTCAATCGAAGATCGGCACAGAGAAGCCTGGCTTTATCTCCACGTGTGCGAGCGAGTAGGCTTTAACAAAGTGTTCTGCAACGCAGGAGATAGCCTGCGCTGTCGGGTGCCGGCCATCACGCTGCCACAAGTCGATTTTCAAGGGATTTGTATCGAAAAATTCGAATGATGGGAAGTAAGACACCGGTTGGTCGCAGGCGTCCCGTTCGATGAACGAGAATACCGCAGACAATAGAGTGGCCTTCGACCGGCTGTTTGCAATGTGCGGGTGACAATATCTACTCGCATGCTTCAAGGGCACCGGCGAGACCGTCAGAACGATCGGTATATTTGGTTGTTTATTTTTCCTTATCGTATCGACAATTCTCACTATGTCCTCCGTACACTCTTGCACAGTCAAGAATCGATTGAACGCTTCTTGCTGCGACGGGCCTACGCTGGACAGCGCGTCCTGATACGGAGCTCGGTTCAGGGCGATCATTTGACCCCCTACGTCTACTTCCCAGATATCAGACAGCCCCAGAGTTATTAGAAAACTGTCGGCCGCCTCAAAGCACCTGCGCGTTTCTGAGCTAACCGCCGCCTTAAGGCCTGCGAGTTCTTCCGGCGTGCTTGCATCGATGCAGTGCCTTAATGCGTCGACATACGCCTTGGATCCGTCGGATTTTCTCACAACCCAGTCGAAACTCGGCAACTGAACTCCCGCGGCGCGCTGTAGTTCGTAGAGGATCGTTCGGGTGTTGTAGTGCATGCCCCACGTGACGGATGGGACTGAGAAACCTTGAAACTGCAGCCATCTATTCACGTTCAAAGCGAAGCAGCTACCAATCGAAAAAATTCGACTGTCTCTAGCCAAGAACTTGCGCTGATTCATTGGATGAAGGAGAGGGTTGCTATCTCTTTGCCACTTGTTCCCTACGTGGGGCTGAACTATCCTCCAGGACATAGAATCTCTGGCTCCGTAGCATCTGCTGTTGTCAACAAACATAGCGCGCGGTAGGAGGAACGTATAGGGTCCGAAAGGCTTCGCTTTACCGCGCGGTGGTACGCGGGCGCAGCCTTCGTCATCGATGCGTAGGTAAACTCAACTCCCTCAGCGCTTCTGGGCGAATTCTCACTAGCACCCACACAATGCAACGAAGGAAGGGTTAGGTGAACGTTGGCGGCTTCTTGGGTTCGGTCGACGGCGGTCCTCTGGGTATGCCCAGCTCTGTCATCTTGCGAGGGGAATCTCACAGTCGCTAGCTTGATGATCTCTGTGTGCGCAGGGAGCGAACTATGAATGTGCGAAGACATCCAAACGGACTCAACTATCGAGCCAGCCTCGACAATTTTGAGGAAGCTGTCATCAGCTCCCACTTCATGGCCGATCTCTCCAAGGACTTGGGCCTTAGACTCTATGACAACGATGA
>JBEBGK010000917.1:0-2145 GCA_040081515.1 Chthoniobacteraceae bacterium | reverse complement strand
GTCCATGCCCGCCTCCCCGGCCATGGCCACCACCGCGATTCCCCTGCGGACGCGGGCGGCGATCCGCGCGCTCCGCATCGCTCATCGGCGGCGCGGCTGCGGCGTAATCGAATCCCTCGGCGCGTTTGCGGACGATTCCCCGTCCGATGAACCGCTCCAGCGTGCGCAGCGGGCCGTGGTCCTCGGGCGTCACGAAACTGATCGCATCGCCGACCGCATGCGCGCGTCCCGTGCGACCGATGCGATGCACGTAGTCTTCCGAGTGCATTGGAAAATCGAAATTCACCACGTGCGAGATACCATCCACGTCGATGCCGCGCGCGGCGATGTCCGTCGCCACCAGCACGCGCACGAGCCCGGCCTTGAAATCCTTCAACGCGCGCAGCCGCTGGTTTTGCGAGCGGTTGGAATGCAGCGTGCCCGTCTTGATGCCCGTGCTCTCCAGCTTGCGCGCAACCTTGTCCGCGCCGTGCTTGGTGCGGGTGAAGACCAGCACGCTGTCCATGGCCGGGTCCTGCAGCAGATGGGCCAGTAGCGAGGGCTTCAGATGCTTCGGCACCTCATAGACGAGCTGCGTCACCGTCTCCGCCGGGTTTGCACGGCGGCCGATCTGCACGATCTGCGGCGAACGCTGGAACTCATGCGTGAGCCCCTCGATTTCCTTCGAGAGCGTGGCGGAGAACATGAGTGTCTGCCGGTTCTTTGGGAGCGCCTTGATGATGCGGCGGATCGACGGGAGGAAACCCATGTCGAGCATGCGGTCCGCCTCGTCGAGCACGAGGCACTGGAGGCCGGAGAAATCGCCGAACCGCTGCCCCATCAGATCGAGCAGCCGGCCGGGCGTCGCGATGACGATATCCACGCCGGAGCGCAGCGCCTCGATCTGCGGGCGTTCGCCGACGCCGCCGAAGACGGTCGCCATCCGCAGCGGGAGATGCTTCGCATAGGCGCGGACATTCTCCTCGATCTGCACCACCAGCTCCCGCGTCGGCGCGAGCGCCAGCCACCGGATGCCGCGTTTCGCACCTTCGCCGATCATCCCGCTCAGCCGGGCGAGAATCGGGAGCGTGAACGCCGCCGTCTTGCCCGTCCCGGTCTGCGCGATGCCGATCACGTCATGCCCCGCGAGCACGGGTGGAATCGCCGCCGCCTGGATCGGCGTCGGCTCGGTGTATCCGGCCTCGGTGATTGCCTGCAAAATTCTGTCTCCCAGACCCAAATCGCGAAATGACATAGCCGGCCACTATGGGCCGAATCCGGGAATAGGCACGGTCTTTCGGCAGACCGCCCGCGGGTGCTGGCGTGATGAAAACGGAGTCCACCGTCCGGCGCCCCTCTTCTTATTCGTATTCTTAATCATACTCTCCTGCGGAGCGGCGCCCGGCGGAGGGACGAAGAGGATTGAGGATAAGATTACGAATAAGAATTCGATAGGGCGCGCCGCGGGTCTACTTGGTCTCCCCCCGCCTCCGCGGCGGTGGCGGATGGGGAGGGATTCGAACCCTCGTGGGTTTTTTAGACCCAACACGCTTTCCAGGCGTGCGCATTCGACCACTCTGCCACCCATCCTTGGAAGCCCGCTCATCGTGCGCGGAAACGCCATTCGTGCAAGAACGTTGTTCGCGCAACACCCCCGCCGTGAATTTTTCCGAACCGAATCTCGACAGCACCGGCGGCGCTCCCGACACTCGCGCCCGATGTTTCACGTGACAATCCTCGGGAGCGGCAGCGCGGGAAATTGCGCCCTCGTCGAGACCCGGGGCGCGCGGCTGCTGCTGGATGGCGGGCTGAGCGCGCTGCAGATGCGCCAGCGGCTCGCGCAATGCGGGGTGAATCCGCTGGAGATCGACGCGATCCTGCTCACGCACGAACATGGCGACCACGCGCGCGGCATCGACGTGTGGTGCAAACATTTCAACACGCCCATCTACGCGAACGGCCTCACCGCCGAGGCGCTCCGGCGCCAGTCGCCGGAGGTCCGGAAGGACTGGCGCGTGTTCGGCACCGGCAGCGATTTCCAGATCAAGGACAACGCCGTGCAGTCGTTCAGCGTGCCGCATGATGCGATGGATCCCGTCGGCTTCGTGCTGCATCACGGCGGAGAATCGCTCGGCTTCCTCACGGACCTCGGCTTTGCCACGAAAC
>JBEBGK010000916.1:0-2148 GCA_040081515.1 Chthoniobacteraceae bacterium | reverse complement strand
GACCAGCGACGGCCGCGCCGACAAGCCCTCCCCGAACCTCCTCCTCGGCCAGCCCCTGCCGGCCAAGCCCGACCAAGTCTGGGCCGCTGACATCACCTTCATCCCCACCTCCGCCGGTTGGCTCTATCTGGCCGTGGTCATCGACCTGTGCTCGCGCAAGATCGTCGGCTGGTCCCTGCTCGAGCATCTGCGCGCCGACCTGGTCATCAATGCCCTCCAGCAAGCCTTGGGATCGCGCCGCGCCCTGCCCGGACTCATCTTCCACAGCGACCGTGGCAGCCAGTACGCCAGCGGCACTTTCCGGGAACTCCTGCGCGAAGCCGGCATCCGCCAGAGCTGTCCGCGCGCGCCAATCCCTACCACAACGCATGGACCGAGTCCTTCATGGGCACCCTCAAGACCGAGATGCTCCAAGACGGCACCTTCATCGCCCACGCCGATGCCAACATCGAGATCTTCGCCTACATAGAATCCTACTACAACACCCACCGCAAACACTCCTCCCTCGGATACAAGACCCCCGCCTCTTTCGAGGCCCATCTCAGCCGCCCAAGGAGAAGCCGAAGCCGCCCAAGGAGCCGCCCAAGGAGAAGCCGGAGCCGCCCAAGGAGCCGCCTCCGAGGCCCCGGCCGCCGTTAGGCAAAAGCCCACCGGCATAACGCCTGAAGAACATACCCCTCACTCCCCCGGCACCGTTCCCCGGGCTGACCGTTCTGACCGTTCCGGTGCGGCGGGCGCGAAAGCAATGTCGAATCCGCCTGATTTGGACAACTCTGGAACCGGGCGGAAAAGTCGCGGGGCCGTCAGGACGCGGTGACGGGAAGGGCTGCTGCTGCGGGCGCGCATGGCTCGCAAAGTTCTTGGTTGAGCGACCATGACGTCCGGCGCAAGCTCGCGCCATGACTCAGGATGATGCAGAAACCGTGGAGTTGATTCGCGAGCTTGCCGAGCAGGGACACGCCGAATCGCAAGACAGCCTCGGCTGGATGTATGCCAATGGCAAAGGCGTGCCGAAGGACAACGTAAAAGCCTTGATGTGGTATCGCAAGGCTGCCGATCAGGGACACGCCCAATCGCAATGCAAACTCGGCTGGATGTATTACAAAGGCGAAGGCGTGGGGAAGCACGTAGCAGAAGGCGCGAAGTGGTATCGCAAGGCTGCCGATCAGGGACACCCCAACGGGCAATTCTGGCTCGGCGCGATGTATACCAACGGCGAAGGCGTGCCGAAGGATGTCGTTACCGCCTACATGTATTTTAACCTCGCCGCCGTGGTTGATAGGGATGCGGCGAAAATGAGAGAAAAACTGGCAAAAGACATGACCCCCGCGCAGATCGCCGAAGCGCAGCGATTATCGCGTGAGTGGAAGCCGACTGAGCCGAACAAATGAGTTTTGTGTGGCCGTGAGAACACCTTCACGTAAATCTCCTTTGGCGCGGTCTCGAAATACTTCAACAGGGCCGGGCACAGCCAGCCTTCAATGCCCCGGTCCGCCCATCGATACCAATTGCCCCCGAAATCCCCGCGGCTCCAATTCGAAGCGGACGGCGTAGCCCGGAAATGGCTGCGGGGAGAACACCAGTTTGAACTCGCTGGCGGCATCCGGGATGTCCTTCGTGAGAATGTCCATGATGTCGTCGGCCCTGCTGACGAACGGTTCCTGGCGCAACCCAACGCCGGGATCATCGAAGACCCAGAACCCCCGAATTTATAGGGGGCGATGGCGAAGAGAGAATTCATGGCGGGGCGTGTCACCGGGGGCCAAGAACGCGGCGCAATTCGTCCATGAGATTCCCGTAACCGCCGGGAAGAACCAGGAACGAATCGGCCCCCGCTTCCCTGACACGTTGCGGCATGTCGGCTGCGTCGATGCATCCCGTGGTTGCAATGACAATCTTTGCTCCTGCCGTCTTGAGCTGCGTCACCAGGCTGATTGCCCTTCTGATGCGCTCACCCGCCTCATTGCTTCCGTCACGAAAAACAATGTTGTTCAAAACCAGGACGCACAAATCACAGCCTCGCTCCCCCACCCCTTCGAGAACGTCTTCCGCATACTTGAAGCGAAGGACTTCGAGGGCGAATCTCTTATCGAGATAGGTGCGAACAACGTCAGCGAACAAATCTGAAATGTCCTCGTCGATATTGGC
>JBEBGK010000102.1:0-8412 GCA_040081515.1 Chthoniobacteraceae bacterium | reverse complement strand
GATGGGAAGATTGCGGCTTTCCGACAATGGCACGGCGCTCACCACCGGCGTGAGCATCACACCGGGCGCCGTGAACCTGCGCGGGATGCGCATCCAGCACCGCGACCGCGTCTGGCTGCAGGGCGATGCGTTTCTCCCGCTCAACCTCTGGCAGCGCTGGCCGGATGTGACGTTCGTCCACCTGCTCAACGAGGACGTCGTCGGCCGCGTGCGCTTCGAGGCAAACGAACTCGACCTGCGCCAGGTGTCGCGTCTCACCGGGATCGACTGGCCGCTCGCCGGCACCGTCACCGGGCAGGCATCGGCGGAGGGCGCGCTGCGATCGTTGAAGCTGGGCGGTGCAGTCCGGGTCGCGCGCGGCGTTTTCCCGCTGAACTGGAATGGTGCCATCGTGCGCGACGTGGACGCTTCATTCACCCTCGAGGGCGGCGCCATCCGGCTCGACAAGGCGACGGGCAGGCATGCCGGCGGCGAATTCACCGTCACCGGGCGGCTCGATCTGAAGGATCCGCGCGAGCCGGTGCTCGAGGCCGCAGGGATCGGGACGAACGCATCGCAGCCATTCCAGTTCATGGCCAAAGGCGCGGCCGCCGCGCCGGCGATCGAGGCGGCAGGCGCGTCGCCTTTTCCCGGCAACACACCCTCCCCCACCGCTCCGCCCGCGCGATGAGACCCGGCGCTACAGCTTTCCGAGCATGTCGAAAATCGCGCCGAACCCGGCCGTGGCCTTCTCCTCGCCGACCGGCTTGCTGAAAATCTCCCCGGCATCGCAATGCTCGACGAGCGACGGATCGAGCTCCTTCAGGAAACTGCTCGTCACGCCCGGCATCGCGCTGCCGTACTTCATGCGCGACCGGCACCATGTGAGGGCGAGCGACTTCTGGGCGCGGGTGATGCCGACGTAGAGCAGCCGGCGCTCCTCGTCCACGGTCCCCTCGAGCTTCGAGCGATCATGAGGCAGCAGGCCTTCCTCGCAGCCGACGAGATAGACGTGCGGAAACTCGAGGCCCTTCGATGCATGCAGCGTGATGAGCGTCACGCCGCTCCCGGAGTCGTCCTCCTCCTCCTCGCGCTCCTGCCGCAGCATCATCTCGTCGAGGAATCCACGCAGCCCCTTGTCGCTCCGGCCTTCGTAAGCCTCGAAACTCCGGAACAGATCGTTCACTCCCGCCTCGCGATTCAGCCATTCCTCCGGCGTCCTGCACGTGCGCTGCAACTCCGCGAGATACCCGCTCTCGGTGATCAATGCGCGCAGCACACCGGGCTGATGCGCCAGCGGTTCATGCATCTTCCGCTCGAAGTCGTCGATGAACGCGGTGAATTCCCCCACGGCCCTCCGCGCGCGCGGCGGAAGCTCCTCGAGGAATTCCTCGTTCCGCATCGCGAGGACCACCGGGCAGTGATTCCGTACGCTGAACGCCGTCGCCTTTTCCACCGTCGCATCGCTGATGCCGCGCGCCGGCGTGTTCACGATCCGCAGCAACGACACGTCGTCATCCGCATTCAGCAGGCACGACGCGTAGGCGATCACGTCCTTCACCTCGCGCCGGTCGAAGAAGCTCTTCCCGCCGATGATGCGATACGGAATCCGCAGCCGCCGCAGGTCCTCCTCGATCACCCGCGACTGCGCGTTCATCCGGAAGAGCACGGCGAAATCCTCCCATTTCGCGCCCTCCGCCGTCCTGCGGTTGTGAATCTCCCCGGTGATGAACTGCGCCTCCTGCCGGTCATCGCCCATCGCGACGATCCGCACCTTCTCCCCTCCCTCCTTCGCGCTCCACAGCTTCTTCGGCCTGCGACGCGGGTTGTTCCGGATGAGCGAATTCGCCGTGCCGAGGATGAAGTTCGTCGAGCGGTAGTTCTGCTCCAGTTTCACCACGGTCGGGTTCGCGAAGTGCCGCTCGAACTCGAGGATGTTGCTCACTTCCGCGCCGCGCCACCCGTAGATGCTCTGGTCATCGTCGCCCACGACCGCGACGTTCTTGCGCTCGTCCGCCAGCATCGAGATCAGCTCGAGCTGCAGCCGGTTCGTGTCTTGGAACTCGTCCACCATCAGGTACTGAAATCTCCGCTGCCAGCGCTCGCGCACATCCCCGTGCTCGGCCAGCAGCCGGACGGTCAGCACCAGCAGGTCGTCGAAATCGACCGCGTTCAGCGTCTTCAGATCCTGCTGGTAGCGCGCATAGACCGCACCGATGAGCGTCTTGCCGTCCTCCGGCTCCCGCCACGCGTTGTTCTTCGCCTTGCTGATGAGATTCTTCGCGAGGTTCGGCTCCAACTTCTCGTCCCGCGCCGCCACGCGCGCGATGATCTTCTTGATGAGCCCCATCTGATCGCCCTCGTCGTAGATCGAGAAGTTCTTCTTGTATCCGAGCTTCTCGATGTCCTGCCGCAGAATCCGCACGCACAGCGCGTGGAAGGTGCACATCGTCACCTTCCGCGCCTTCTCGGAATCCATCATCGTCGCAAGCCGCTCGCGCATTTCCTTCGCGGCCTTGTTCGTGAAGGTGACGGCGAGAATCGCCTCCGGCGCGATCCCCTGCGAGACGAGAAATGCCGCGCGCGCCGTGATGACGCGGGTCTTCCCGCTGCCCGCGCCCGCCAGGATCAGCAGCGGCCCATCCACCGTGCGGACCGCGGTTTCCTGCTCGGGATTGAGATCGAAGAGTCGGAATCCTGCCATGTGAAGCGGCGAGCAGAACACGCGGCCCGTTTTTTGCAATCGCCGGATGATCCGGGCTGACGATGAGGCGGACTACGGCTTCCAGTCCGCGGGGAGGTGGAGGGACCACACCTCGTTCGACAACGGCTGCGCGTGGCCTCCCGCGATCCAGAGCCTGTCGCGGAAGACGAAGACCGAATGCTCGTGCCGTTCCTTCCATCGGGTCTTCGTCTCGAGGCGCTCCCAATTCCTGCCCTCCTTCGAGTGCCACACATCGCCCCAGTTTTTCGCCGGATTGTTCGACCAGCCGCCGAGCACCCACATGCGACCCCGGTACACCGCCGCGGAGAACCAAAGGCGAGCCGGCCACGGAGCGGCTGCGGTTTCGCGGGTCCAGTTCACGCCGTCGCCGGACGACCACACGTCATTCTTCGCGTGGTAGGCAGGCACGTAGTTCCCGCCTCCGAGGACGTAGATGCGATCGTTCAGCACCACGGCCTGGTGATAGGCGCGGGGCGTCCATCCCGCGTTCGCCGTCTCCAGTTTCCATTCCTTCCCATCCGCGGATGACCAGACGTCGTTCTTCAGGCTCCGCTCGTCGCCGAAGTAATAATTCTCCGTGCCGCCGAGCAGCCACAGGCGGCCGCGAAACTCGACGAGGCCTCCCGCGAGCCGCGGCGTCCATGCCGCCGCGCCGGTGACCTGCTCCCACTGGACGCCGTCCGCGGATGACCAGACCTGGTTGCCCGCCGAGTGACCCGGGAGCCTGCCTTTGTACCAGCCGCCCATGATCCACATCCGGTCCCGGAACGTGATGTTCATCGGCAGATCGCTGTGCAGCCACGGCGCCTCCTTGCTCACAAGCTTCCATTCCCTGCCATCGCCCGAGGCCCACACGTCGCGGGGCGGCGCTTCATACGACTGGAACCAGCCGCCCGTGATCCAGAGTTGATCGCGAAAGACATATTCCGCCTGCGAATCGCGCGGCTGCCACGCGGCCCTGCCTTCCATCACCCAGTCGGGCGCCGCGTCCTGGGCATAGCCGCGCATTGCAATCATGAACACCGCGCCGAGGGCGCACCGCTGCGATGGCGCTTCGTGTGTCATTTCTCCGCGCCCACCTTTTTCATGAGTTCGTCCACCTTCTCCGTGATCCGCTCCTCGACCGTCTCCGTGTACGGCGCGCGATGCCCGTATTCAAACATGCCGGTCACGCCCTCGTAGCCGCCCTCCTTCAGCACGCGAAGCGAAGGGACGTAGCTGAGCAGATCGTTGTTGTAGCCGCAGACCCACGTGTTGTTCCAGCCGTAGGCGGCTTTGAACTTCAGCGAGTAATCCACCACGGTCTCGCCGGTCAGCGCGATCAGCGTGAACTCCGGTCCGAAACGCCAGACCTGAATCGGATAAGCGACGCGATCGGGCAGCGACCCGAGCGTCTGGTACTGCCGGATGAAATGCTCGAACTCGCGCCTCGGCATCCCGGTCAGGTTCGGCACGCGCTGCTGCAATTCCTCCAGCGGCAATCCCGGCTGCAGCATCAGCGACGTCTCGCCGAGCGCGGCGCGAACCGGTCCGCTCAGCGGGATCATCTTCCCCGCGATGACCTGCCGCACGGCTTCGGCGAGGATGCGGCCGTACATCCCGGCAAGCGCGGTCGCCTCCATGTCCCTGCCACGGATGCGCGGGAGCGGGTTCGCGTCGCCGCCGCAGTTCTGCACGAACATCGCCACCGATCCGGGATACGTTTTCTCGAGCTCGATCTGCGCAAAGCCGGCGTAGTCGCCATTGATGCTCAGGCCGCCGAGCGCCGTCGTGTGACACGAGTAGCCGAAAACGATCGCCCGTATCCGATCGCCCGCCGTCACCGTGAGCACCGGGACATCGTGGTCCACCTGCCCGCCGAGCTTGCGGCTCTCCGGGCCGCGCGACCGGCGGCGGTTCACCGCGACTCCCGCGAGCCCCTGCTCGAAGGCCAGTTCCGCCGGGGCCAGGTTCGCGATGGCCCGGCCGATGACCTCGTCGTACTGCTCGTAGAGCCGCGCCGTGTAGCGATCCTTCGCCGCCGCTTCCTCCGGCGTGAATTCATAGTAGAGCCACAGCACATCCTCGGTGACCGGGCAACTGTGGTTGTGCGACGTGTTCAGGATCAACCGCTCCCGCGCGATGCCGTGCCTCGTTCGCGCCATCGTCGCGATGCGCCCGACCATCCCCGTGCTCAGGCCCACCAGATCGGCGGTGACAAGGACCGAGGTCTCACCCGTGTCGTCGCGAAACGCCAACGCCTTGATCCAGATCGGATGTTCCACCCGGTCCGACATGCGCGTCTTCCCGCCGTAGCCCGCGAGCGGCACCGATTCCCGCGGCGTGATGTCCACACTCGCCGCCCCCGCCTGCCATGCGGCGGAAGCGGATGACATGAGAGCAATCCAAACGCTGATGAAAATGCTGGCGATCGGTTTCACGGGTTGCGAGCGATGAAGTTCATCCGCTCGCGGACTGCAGCTTGTGTCCCACGACGCAGATTGACCAGCAAAGTCGTACCCGCCCGCGCCCGCGCCGGCGGGAGAGCGGAACGCGAACAGGACAATTGCCGCCGAGCGTTCGACAACGGAAGGAGGGCGGCCTATCCTAGTCAGCGGGTTTACTCTTGATGCTGACCGGCATGAACATTTCTCCCCTTCCCTCGTGCATCGGAATGCGACGCAGCATCTTTGCGGCCGCAAGCGTAGCCTGCGCCCTTCTCGTGAGCGCTACGGCGCAGACCGCGCCCGCGACGACGGTCGCCGAGGACGCTGCGCTGCTGGAGAAAGGGCGGATCAGTTCTCGAAAGAGGGCCTTGGGCCGGCTCGGATCCAGCCCCGATCCCGCGGCGGATACGGTTCTGATTTCGCAGTTCAAACGCTTCCAGTCCTCCGAGATGCCTCCCGCGATCTGGCTGGAATTTCTCGAGGCAGCCGCGAAGCGGAGCAACCCGGAGCTGAAAGCCCTGCTCGCGAAACGGGAGGAGACGCTCGCGAAATCGGTCGATCCCCTCGCCCGTTTTCAGGAATGCCTCGAGGGAGGAGACGGCGAGTCGGGGCGCAGGATCTTCACCACCAAGCCCGAGGCGGGATGCATCCGCTGCCATTCGATCGATGGCAAAGGCGGTGCGATCGGCCCGGACCTCACGTGGCTGCGCAATTCCGTGCAACGGACGCACATTCTCGAAGCCATCATCCTCCCGAATTCCACCATCGCGACCGGCTTCCAGAGCGCCGCACTGAAGCTCAAGGACGGCGAGGAGGTGTCGGGTGTTGTGAGTTCCGAGGAAGCTGGTGAGATCGCGATCACCTCCGTGGCGGACGGGAAGAAACGTCCGGTGAAGACGGACGAAGTGACAAGTCGCGTTCCGCTGCCCAGTCCGATGCCGCCGCACTTCGGCGCCATCCTCGACAAGCGGGTGATCCGCGATCTGGTAGAGTTTCTCGCGGCTGGTGACTAGCGATTCACCTTAGCCGAAGACGGAAGGCGGCGGGCCGCTCTGATCGCAGCTCCCTCTCACGGCGATCCCGTTTGACACACCGCGCGCCGGCGCGCTCTCCTGCGCACCACCCGGCCGTGAGCCGTCCTCCACCCGCCTCCTCCCACCACCATGCAAACCACCCTTAAGCTGAAGCTCTCCACCTTCATGTTCCTCCAGTACTTCATCTGGGGCTGCTGGTATGTGAGCATGGGCGCCTATCTGGCGAACACGCTCAAATTCGAGGGCGCCCAGATCGGCCTGGCCTACGGCGCGTTCGCGATCGGCGCGATGATCTCGCCATTTCTGGTCGGGCTCATCGCGGATCGCTTCTTCGCCTCGGAAAAACTGCTCGCCGTGCTCGGCATCCTCGGCGGCGTGGTGCTGTGCCTGCTGCCGCGATTTACGGAATTCGCGACGTTCTACCCGGTGCTCATCGCCTACTGCGCGCTGTATGTGCCCACGCTCGCGCTGGGGAACTCGCTGTCGCTCCACCATCTCGAGAATCCAAAGACCGACTTCCCACGCGTGAAGATGCTCTCCGCCGTCGGCTGGATCGGCGGCCTCGTCGCGCTGAACCTCCTCCACGGCGCGGAATCACCCATCCAGTTCTACCTCGCCGGCGGTGCGTCCATCGTGTTCGGCCTCTTTTCCCTCACGCTGCCGCACACGCCGCCGAGGAAGACCGGCGCGGACGTGAGCCTCGGCGAGATCCTCGGGCTCGATGCACTCGCGCTCCTCCGGAAGCCGTCGTTTGCGATCTTCATCCTCTGCATGTTCCTCATCTGCATCCCGCTCTACTTCTACTTCGTGAACCTCGGGATCTATCTCACCGAGTTGAAGTGGGAGAACATGCTCGTGAAGACCTCGTTCGCGCAGGTGTCGGATGTTTGCTTCTTCCTCCTGCTGCCCCTGTTTCTGCGCCGGCTCGGCTACAAGGTCACCATCTTCATGGGCATCGCATGCTGGGTCGCGCGCTACTTCGCGCTCAGCGGCAGCGTCAATGCGGGCGCGGCGCAGACGGCGCTCATCTTCACGGCCATCCTGCTGCACGGCGCCTGCTACGATTTCCTTTTCATCGCCGGGCAGCTCTACGTGGACGACGAAGCGAACGAGCGCATCCGCGGCGCGGCGCAGGGATTCATCGCCTTCATCCTCTGGGGTGTCGGCGCCTTTGTCGGGACGCTGCTCGCGGGAAAGGTGCTCGCAAAGCACGCGCTCGCCACTCCGGTCAACGGCCTCGCCCACGATTGGGAGGCCATCTGGCGCGTGCCCGCATGGGGCGCAGCGGCTGTCCTCGCCGTGTTCCTGATCTTTTTCCGGGAGCCGGCAAAGAAGCCGTAGCACCGCCTCCCTGTGCGCCGACTCATGGTCACACCCGCCCGGGTGAACCGGCACTAACCGGCCGTCTCCCGGAACCGCGCCCGATACTCCCTCGGCGACTGCCCGGTGAGCGCCCGGAAGTGGCGGTTGAAGTTCGCGAGGTTCCGGAAACCGCAATCCATCGCGACATCGGTGACCTTGCGATCTGCCTCGGCGAGCAATTCGCAGGCGCGACCGATGCGGAGCGCGTTCACATACTCGGGGAGAGTCTTGCCGGTGCGAACCTTGAAGAACCGGCTGAACGCGCCCGGGCTCAGATGCGCCTCGGCCGCCACCTTCCTCCGTTCGATCGACTCCATGAGGTGCCCGTCAATGTAACGGCAAACGCGCTGCATGCGGTCCTGATCCGCATGGGCGACCTTCGGCACGAAACCCGCGCTCGCGATGGGGCGCAGTTCACGCGAGTCCGCGAGAATGTCGAGGATCGCCAACAGCTCGATCACCCGCCCGAGCCCGGTAGCCGAAGGCAGCCTCTGCATCCGTTCCGTCACCGCATCACGCGTCCTTCCCGTGACCTGCAATCCACGGGACGCACGACCCAGAAGACGCCGGACCGCGTCCAGCTCCGGCCTTCCCAGAAAATCGCCGCCGAGAAACGTGTCGAGGAACCGCACGATGATCGCGTGGACGGTGGCTCCGCCCTTTCCGCCTTCCGGTCTCCGCTTTCCGCTCTCCTGATGCCACACGTGCGGCAGATTCGCACCGACGAGCACGAGGTCTCCCGGACGCAGCGGCGTGATGTTATCGCCCACCATCCGGTGACCGCGGCTTTCCAGCACGAGCGTGAGCTGAAATTCCGGGTGGAAATGCCACATCGCATGGTAGCTCGATCCGCGCACGACCTCGCAGTGGAAGGATTCCCACTGCG
>JBEBGK010000915.1:0-2150 GCA_040081515.1 Chthoniobacteraceae bacterium | reverse complement strand
ACTTCTCCTGGCGCGGCTTCTACGTGCAATCGAACAATGCGCTCGTGGCGCGCGGCGCGTCCGTCGCCGCGGTGTTCTTCGCCGCCTTCGACGACTACTGGGCCAACGACAAACCGGCAGCCTTCGGAGCGACGGACTCCGCGCGCTGGACGGACCTCGGCATCGCGGGCCTGGACGCGAAGGTCGCGTTCTCGCCGCACAGCGTGAAAAATGCGCTCCTCCAGGACATCGCGGACGACATCGTCAAAACGAAGTCCTCGCTCTTTTACTCGCTCGCGTTCCTGTACCAGACGCCCGGAGTGATCCTGGATGCGATCAAGAAGGTCACGGCGGACCCGGACATCTTCGTCTACGGGCTGTCCGATCGGGAGGTCGGCGGCAGCGACGTCCTGGTTCCGAGCGGGAAGATCAAGAACGTACCCGAGCCGTTCAAGTCGGAGCCGAGCGGCGGCGGTGGCGTGCGCATGCACCACAAGTTCCTCGTCATCGACTTCGACAAGCCCAGCGCGCGCGTCTGGCTCGGCTCTTACAACTTCTCGGAAGCTGCCGACCGGAAGAACGGCGAGAACCTGGTTCTGGTCCGCGACCGTCGCATCGCCGTCGCGCGAACCGTCGAAGAGCGCTTCGGTACGCGTCGCCCATGCGGGGGTGAGCACGTCGGTCACCGACTCGTGGTACGTGCGCGCGTACGTGGTTGCGATCCAACCGATGTACAGACTGGAGAACACCGACACCCCTTCCAACGCGCCGCCGATGCCGATTCTTGGGAGCTCGACCGGGCCCGCGATCGGCGCGGCGGCGGCAACGGTCAACCCGGCGATCGGCGAACGTTCGAGCGCGCGCTGGGTGGCGAGCGTGGCGTGGCCACCTTCGGAGAACCCGGTCAAGAAGAGGCGCGAGGGAACCGCGACGCGGTTGTGTTCGAGCACGGTCTTCGCGGCCCGGATGAAGTCACCCACGACCTCGGCCATGTGGTCGGCAAGGTAGTAGTCGTGGTTCTCCTCGCTCACGCCGTAGCCGAGGTAGTCGGGAGCGAGCAGCACGTACCCGTGCCCGGCGAAGACGGCGGACGGAAGCAATCCGTGGAAGATGTGCTTGTTCGAAGGAGCGTTCGTCCGCAGCGATTCGGTGCCGTGTTGCCAACTCACGATCCCGCGCGCGTGCACTCGACCACGCGGCAGTGCGATGAGCCCGGACGCCTCGACCAGCCGATCGTCCGGAGTGTGGGTCCAATACGTCAGCCGATGCAGCGTGATGCCGTGCTCGGTGGGTAACTCCTGCGCCATCCCCTGCTGTCGGAAGAGGAACCGGAGCACCAGATGGGGATACGCACCGATCCGCTCGACGCGCACCGGCGTGCCCGCCGCCGACTCTTCGGCGACTTGCTCTCCCGCCACTGGGACGGCAGCACCGGCGAGTTGAAGGCGGGTCGGCAGGCGGCGGGTCGGTGCGAAATCCTTCGAAACCTTGGGGAAACCGCTCCACTTGACGACGGCGGACTCGATACATTCTGTATTGAATACGATCGCGTATCGTATGGGGTATGTCAAGGGTGCGGCCAACCAGGCAGGAGACGCAGGCCCGTCTGGTGGCCGGCGCGCTCGCGGTATTCGCTCGCCAGGGCATCGCGGCCACGTCGATCGAAGACATCGTGGCCGAAGCCGGATACACCCGCGGCGCCTTCTATTCGAGCTTCGAATCGCTCGACGACCTGGTGTTGTCGGTGATCGAGCTGCACGTGAGCGCGAGCATGGCGCAGCTCGAAGCGCTCACCGAGCAGTACCCGGACCCCGAGCAGTTCATCGCCGAGCTCGCGAGCCGCGGGGGCGGCCAGGCCGCCGCGCCACCCGGCCTCACGCGCCTGCTCGGCGAGATCGCGGGCCTGCCGGACGACCGCGTCTCGAAGGCCGACCTCTTCAAGGGCCTCGCCTCCGCCGCGGCCCACCCGGACGCGAAGGTCCGGGCCGCAGCCGCGTGGGCATGCGGGCGCATCGGGAGCGACGCCGCGGCCGACGCAGCCACGGGCGTGGCGCGGGAAGACGCCGACGCCCACGTCCGGCTCATCGCGCTCCTCGCCGGCACCGTGGTCGCGGGCGCGCTCGCCGCCGTGGACCCGATGACGGGTCTCGGGCTCGCCGTCGCCGGACTCG
>JBEBGK010000914.1:0-2150 GCA_040081515.1 Chthoniobacteraceae bacterium | reverse complement strand
GCCCCATCCACCGCCTCCAGATATTTCTCGATGTGCAGTTGCGAAATCCGCAGCCCCTCCGCCACCGTATCGAAGCCGTGCGACGGCGGATCGCCTGGCAGGATGTGTCGCATCGGCGTCTCCACTCCGAGCAATTCCTGCACGGTGCGCTCAAATTCCACGCGGTTCAGCCGACGCAGCGCCACCCGGCCATCCGTCGCCTGCACCGCTTTCTCCGCTTTCACGATCGCGCCGCCGATGGTCTCCAGCAAAGCGCGCTTCGCCGCCGCATCCGGACGCGGCTTCTTCGCAGGCGGCATTTCGTCAGCAAGCACACGGTCAAAAACTTTCACCCACTCCGCGCGCTCCTTCTCGGTGTCGAACTTCACCGGCAGCGCCTCCAGATCCAGGCCGCCCTTTTTCTCCGTGGCATCGTGGCATCCGGTGCAGTGCTTCTCCAGAAATGCCGCCACCTTCCCGCCATCGCCCGTCTTCGCCGCCGCATTCGCCCGCACACCGCATGGCGGCAGCGCAGTCGCCATGGCGGCGGCAAGGACAAGTCGTGAGGTGAAATTCATTGTGGGGACATCTCAGAAGCCCCTGCTCGTGCCGTTTTCTCAGCTGCGTGTACTTGCGGGGCTGCGTTGCAGGAGCCACCTTCGGAGACGATGAACTGGGAAACAGTCAACGAATTCGTGCAGGCTTGGATCGCGGAGCGCGGGCTGCCTGCAGACATGGCCGGCATGTCGCTCGTGCTCGTGGATTTTGAAAGCGAAGCCGATTGTGAATTCTTCTATCCCGGACGCGACATGCTCTCGCACAAGGCGTTCACCATGGCGCTGGCGAAGCTCGCCCGGGGTCGCGGCGCACGCACGGAACACGCCACCGTCCACCGCGAGCACTATCGTGCCTGGATCGCTGCGGAGAAGCTGGAGGATTTCCCGGAAAGCCGCGGGCTTTTCATCGAATCCCGCTACAAGGTCCTGCCTGCGAGCTGACCGCGGCGGCGTGGCGGAGAATCGCGACTGCGGCCCGTTTCCCAGCGCGCCGTTTATCGCAGTCCGCTATCAGTGCCATGCCGAGCGTCTATTTCCGTTATCCGTCCGTATTGGTGATGGTAACGTTGCACAACTACCCGACCCATGATCCACGATTACGACAGCATCCTCATCGGCGCCGGCCCCGCAGGTTCCACTGCGGCGGCGATCCTCGCCGAATACGGCCACCGCGTGCTGGTGCTGGAGCGCGAGAAATTTCCCCGCTACCACATCGGCGAATCGCTCATCCCATTCACCTTCGGCCCGCTGGAGCGCATCGGGATGATCCCGAAGATGAAGGCGTCGCATAACGTGAAAAAGTACAGCGTGCTCTTTGTGCAGCCGGACGGGAAACGCTCGCAGCCGTTCTACTTTTTCGACCGCTACGACCGGGAAACCGTGGCCCAGACGTGGCAGGTGCTGCGCTCGGAATTCGACGTGATGCTCCGCGACAATGCGATCGAAAAGGGCGCGGAGGTGCGCGAGGAGACGACGGTGAACCGCCTGCTCATGGACGGCGACCGCGTCATCGGCGTCGAGGCCACCGACCGCCAGACTGGCCGCACATACGAAGTGCGCGCGCCCATCACGCTCGACTGCACGGGCAAGGAAGCCTTCACCGCCAACCAGCGCGGCTGGCGGATGCCCGATCCCTATCTGAACAAGATCGCCGTGTGGACCTACTACAAGGGCTCGAAGCGCGAGCCGGGCATTGATGAAGGGCAGACCACCGTCGCGATGATTCCCGACAAGGGCTGGTTCTGGCACATCCCGCAGCACGATGACATGGTGAGCGTCGGCGTCGTGGCCGAGGCGAAATATCTCACCCGTGGCGGGGTGAAGGAGCCGCGCGAGATTTTCCACCGCGAGGTGGAGGAGAACCAGTGGATCAAGGACCACCTCAGCGAAGGCGCGGGCACCGGGGAGTATTTCATCACGAGCGAATACACCCGCTACTCGCGCTACTGCGCATCGCCGGGCCTGCTGCTCCTGGGTGATGCGTTCGCGTTCCTCGATCCCGTCTTCAGCAGCGGCGTGCTGCTCGCCCTGAAATGCGGGCATCTCGCGGGCGAGGCGGTCCACGAGGGGCTGGTCGCGGGGGATCTCTCGCCCGGACGCTTCGCGGCCTACGGC
>JBEBGK010000913.1:0-2150 GCA_040081515.1 Chthoniobacteraceae bacterium | reverse complement strand
TTGTTTCTGAGTCTGTTTTCCACGGCGTCAATCTGTAGATGACCTGGTTGCTGACCTTGTGCTTCCTGGCGACCTCGGGAATGGGTGCCTTATCGGCTTCCCGCAGGATCGCGACCATCTGCGATTGAGTGAAACGACCCTTGTTCGTGGGCTCCCCGCTGGTAAGCGGGCGCCATTCTCTCAAGTTACGATTGGTCCAGAAAATCTGGGCAGGTCAAAGGCGGATATCGGCATCCCGAATAATAGGAGCAAAAGCCGCTTTTTCTTTTGCAACGAGATTGGCAAGATCAGATGCAGAGCCGCCGCCAGGTTCGTATCCCCAACCTATCAAGCGGTCGCGGATTTCTGGCATTCTTAGTGCCTGATTCACTGCGTCGTTAAGGCGGATGACGATTTCACGAGGCACCGCGCGATTCGTGAAAAGTGCGGTCCAGGAATAGTCCTCAAGAGGAAACCCAGCCTCTGCAAAAGTAGGCACGTCGGGAAGTTCGGACAGGCGCGTGCCGGAAGTTACCGCCAACGCTCGCAGCTTGCCAGCCTTGATGTTCGGAAGAAGATTTCCAGTGGTGTCAATCGTCGACTGAACCTGGCCGGACAACAATGCCGTCAAGCTATGCGCTCCGCCGGCATAGGGGACCATGGTCATTTTGACGCCGGCCATTTTCTCAAACATCAGTGTCAGCACGTGGTTGGTGCTGCCTGCTCCGAAAGTGGAATAAAACAGTGCATTGGGCTTTGCTTTTGCCAGCGAGACGAAATCGCCGAGGTTCTTCGCAGAGGACTCGGAACTCGTCGCGAAAATCCATGGGAACTTGTTGACGACAGCAACCGAAGCGAAGTCCCGGTCCATGTCGTATTGCAATTCTTTGTAGAGCAATGGGTTGAGAACGGCTTGACCTTTGCCGATCAACGCGAGGGTGTAGCCGTCCGGCTCGCTCTTTGCTGCAGCCGTGACGCCGATAATGCTGCTTGCTCCCGGCTTGTTCTCGATGATGACGGGCTTGCCCAGCACGCGCGCCATCCCTTGTGCCACTAGACGCGCACTAACGTCTCCGGCCCCACCTGCTGGAGAGGGAACGATGATCTTGATAGTCCTGTCCGGAAAAGTTTGTCCGGGCGCATGTCCGGAAACCATCATCAGCGTGATGAGGGAGAAGATGCTTATAACCAATCGCTGAGTCATGTCTCACTATCCCTTCTGCGTGGCGCGTCGCTTGTAAAAGCTCCGCATATTATGTATTATGGCATTAATGCCATAACGATAGTAGTGCAACAATAGCGTGGCTGTCAATCAAACATCCTTGCCTTATTGCGACACCCCTATGGTTAATGGCGCCAATGCCAATGCGGGGATGAGGGACAGATGAAGCCATCGTGGATTCATATTGCACGCGGCCGGTACGTTCGGCAGGCCAGAGTTGGTCTTGGCGAGCTACGGGAAGAACTTGTCGGACGCCAAGGTTTCATTGGTCCGACCGCAATGCTCTATCACGAGCGTGCTCCTGGCGGCGTCATTCGCACGGTCGGAAATCTCAAGTCTCGCGCCTTCTCGATCCGCAAGCTACCGGCGAACGAGGGGAACGATGGCCGTGCATTTCCGTTGCCATTTTTGATGAACGATGATGTGACGTTGAGTTTGAGCCGTCGACAACAGCCAATGCCTTACGCCTTCAGGGATGGCGATGCAGATCTTCTCTACTTCGTTCACGAGGGAACCGGAACGATGGCGACGGAATTCGGCCCGATCATGTACGAGCCTGGCGACTACATCTACATTCCTCGAGGCACTACTTTCCGACAGCTTCCGTCAGCAGTAGCCACCCTGGCGCTGGTGATCGAATCACGGGATCCGATTGATTTTGCAAGTCACGCTCAGGTCGGTCGTCACTTCCCGTTCGATCCGCAATTGATCACGATTCCGACGGTGGAAAAGTATGACTGGCCGGCCCAGGAAGAATGGGAGCTTGTGATTCGAGCGCAGGGTGAAATCACCTCTGTGTTCTACGCCAACTCTCCATTCGACGTCGTTGGATGGAAAGGGGATCTGTTTCCGTTCAAAGTTAACATTCGTGATATCCATGTCTTGACCTCTGAACGATTGCATCTCGCCCCCTCGAGCTGGGCGACGTTTGAAGCTCCAGGTTTTATGG
>JBEBGK010000912.1:0-2151 GCA_040081515.1 Chthoniobacteraceae bacterium | reverse complement strand
TCTCGGTGAGGCTGCCCCCGATGATGCAGCCATCCTGGATGCGCCAGGTGCGCGTCGTGTCGCCGTCCCATCCGGTGAAAGTCTTCCCGTCGAAGAGGGAGACTTTTGCGGTGTTTTTGGGCGACTCGGCGATCGCGAGCGTCGCGGTGGCGATGAGGAGAAGGAGGAGTTTCATGGCGGGAGGATGCACGATTTCCCGATCCGCTGTCACCGCAGATCCGCGGGAATTTCGGGGATTGGGAAACGACGCCGTCGGCGTCTGCAGTGCCGTCGATAACTGGAATTTGAGAATGCAGACGAAGGGCCGAGGAGGCATGCAACGCTCAATGGACGATAAATATTTTCTCAATCTGGAGCGCGGGAGTTCGCGGATTTTTTCTTCGCAGGTTCGATGGCAAACCTGTGCTTTCGGATTGTTCCCGCGAGCCGAGAAACATCCCGTTCCGTCTGCATCCGGAAGTCCTTGGAACGGAGGATGCTCGGTCGAAACGCAGCAATCGAGGGCAAGCAAAAATTTCCATTGCCTGTCCGCAATCTTGAGCGAGAATCTCCATTGAAGTTATGGTTTCTCAACGCGCACGCGGACTTCAGCACACCGTGCTGATTTGCCAGCTTTTGCTGGTGCCGGTGGTCATGGCGGTGGTCGCGTTGTTCACGTTCACCTTGGTGGTCCAGGTCGACTGGGCGCTTCTCTCACGTTACCCGGCCTACGTGTTGGTCGCAGTCGTTGGCCTTCTGTTCGAGACCTTTAATCGCCAACACGACGGGCACGGACTGGCCGTGTGGGAGCAAAGCTTTATCAACCAGCATCGGGTGACGCTGCGGCAGACACTTTACGCGATCGGTGCCCTGCTCGTGTTCCTTGCTGCGACCAAGGATCAGGTCATCTCCCGTTGGTTCCTCCTGACGTTGACGGTCGTGCTTTATCCGGTCCTCCTCGCGAGTAACTACTACCTGCCTCCGATCCTCGCGCGCCGGCTCTTCCGGGGGATGCGTGCCGAGCGCAACCTGTTGGTGGGCTCCGCTGCCAAGCTCGCGCGAATCAAGGGCTGGCTGGCACTGAAGGAAATCTTTGGATTCCGGACGGTCGGGCTGCTTTGCAGCGATCCGATCCGGTTCGAGCAGGTCGATGGATTCCCCTGTCTCGGCGGGCTGGAGAGTCTGGAGGAGGTAATTCACCGCGAGGGAATCACGCAAGTGATTGTCCTCGAGTTGCCGAGGGAGCTTGAATTGCACCGGCGGATGGTGGAGACGGTGGAAAAGGCCGGGGTGCGTCTGCTGATTCTGAGCAACATGGATGAATTGCTCGCGCACCCGGTGGTGTATGTCGAGGAAGGCGGCCTGCGCTTCATCACGCTGCGCGAGGAGCCGCTGGAGAATCCGCTCAACCGCGCAGCGAAGCGCACGCTCGACATCATCGTTTCGGTGCCGATTGTGATGTTCGTCCTCCCGCCCATCGCGTTCTTGATCTGGCTCGTCCAGCGTGTGCAGTCGCCGGGCGCGCTTCTTTACATCCAGACGAGGGCCGGGATTCAGAACCAGCAGTTTCGCATCATCAAATTCCGCACGATGCACGAGGACAACCCCGACGTCGCCCGGCAGGCCACGGAGGGAGACCCGCGGGTGTATCCATTCGGCCGCTTCCTGCGGAAGTTCAGCATCGATGAGCTTCCGCAGTTCATCAACGTGCTCAACGGCGACATGAGTGTGGCCGGGCCGCGGCCCCATCTGGTCGAGCACAACGCGCAGTTTGCGGAGCAGATGAGCAATTACCACATCCGCACGCTGGTAAAGCCGGGGATTACGGGGCTGGCACAAGTCCGTGGTTTCCGTGGCGAGGCCCGGACTCCCCTGGAAATCGCGCGTCGCCTGGAATCGGACATTTCCTATCTCGAAAACTGGCGTCTCGCGCTGGATATCTCGATCATTTTTCGCACGGCGTGGCAGATGATTTTTCCGCCGCGCACGGCCTTCTGAAATGCCGGCATCCGGAGCCGATAGGTGCCTTGACCGGGGGGGTGATTGTGCATTAGGCGAAGGAGTCATTTCGCTGGGCCTTCCTGCTCGCGCAGGGCTTCACAACTGCAATAGACGAACCGATCCCCGCAAGAAATCCGCATGGTTTTCGATCCGCTGATAACCCATCTTTCG
>JBEBGK010000911.1:0-2151 GCA_040081515.1 Chthoniobacteraceae bacterium | reverse complement strand
ATCGCAGTCCCAACAGGCGCTTGCGCCTGGGCTACGTGTCCCCGGATTTCCGCCAGCACTCGGTGGCGTTCTTTCTCACGCCCGTGCTTGCGTGCCACGATCATCGGCAATTCGAGGTGTTCTGCTACTCCGACGCGCGCAGGTCCGACGCGGTCACGCAGCAGCTGAAGACTTATGCGGACGCGTGGTGCGACATCGGCGGATGGTCGGACGAGCAGGTCGCGGCGCGAATCCGGACCGACGGGATCGATATCCTTGTCGATCTCGCGGTCCACTCCGGCAGCAATCGCCTGCTCGCGTTTGCGCGCAAGCCCGCGCCTGTCCAGGCGACGTGGCTCGGCTATGCCGGAACCACGGGCGTGTCGGCCATCGACTACAAGATTACTGACGGGATTCTCGACCCGCTGGAAAAAGCCGATGCCTGTCATTCGGAAAAACTGATCCGGTTGCCGAACTGCTACTTCTGCTATGTGCCCCCGCCGGCACATCCAGAGATCGGACCGCTTCCGGCATTGGCGGGTGAGGAAGTGACATTCGCCGGCTTCCAGAATCTCGCCAAGGTAAGTCCTGAGACCGTGTACCTGTGGTCACGGGTCCTCGCGGCCGTTCCGCGCTCGCGGCTTGTCATCAAGGCGCGCGGCCTGGGGGGCGAGGCGACGCGGCAACGCTTGAGGGCCGTGTTCGCCGCGCAGGGCATCGGCGAGGCGCGGCTGCTGCTCGAAGATTGGGGCGACATGAACGCGTACCTGGAGCGCTTCAGTGGCATAGACATCACCCTGGACACCGTGCCGTTCGGCGGTGGTACCACCACCTTTCACTCCCTCTGGATGGGCGTGCCAGTCGTGACGCTCTCGGGGAAGAACGCGCTGGGCAGGATGGGGACGAGCATTCTTCGCAACCTTGAGCTGCCCGAACTGGTCGCGGCGACTCCCGGCGAATACGTGGGCATCGCGCGCGGTCTCGCGGGCGATCTCGCGAAGCTCGCGGCGCTACGTTCCGGCCTGCGCGACAGCTTGCGCAGTTCCTGTCTGATGGACGCCCCTCGATTCACCTCGAACCTAGAGGCCCTGTACCGCCAAATGTGGGTGCACTGGTGCAACGGGGAGACTGACAGTTGTATTCAGGCGAGTACTTTAAAATCAGGGAGTTGAAATCTGTTGCCTTTTGGCAACAAATTCTTCTTCATCGGTATCAATAGGGCGCAAAGTCCGTTTGCTGTGGGCAGTAATTCACGCTATCCTGCTGGGTGAGCGGTGAAAACTCAGGTCACGTATAAAAAAAGGCTCTTAACCCTTGGATCTGGAAAAGATTTTTCAAACCGCCAAAGCGGGTGACCCGGCGGCGGGCAGGGCTGCGCCACTGTGGTTAGCATTGCTATTCACGCTCTTGAGTGCCACAGCTTTCGCACAGCAAAAGCCCGATGCGGGTTCCGTGCTCGAAAGTTTGAAGCCGGCGCCGACCCTCCCGAAGCCTTCGCCCGACGTCGTTCCGCGCCAACCCGAGCCGCGCCCTGCGCTGGGCGCGCCCGGCCTCAAGGTCGTGGTGACACGCTTCACGATCAGCGGCAACACGCTCTACTCCGAAGCCGTCCTGCTCGCGTCGATCCAGGAATTCGTCGGCAAGGAGCAGAACATCGACGGCCTGAACGACGCCGCCACCAAGGTGCGCGCCTATTACCGCGAGCGCGGCTACTTCCTCGCGCAGACCTACCTGCCGCAGCAGGAAATCAAGGGCGGCGTCATCGAGATCGCCGTCATCGAAGCGCGCATCGGCAAGGTCGAGCTCAACATGAAGCCCGGCACGAAATTCAGCGAAAGCATCATCCGCGGGATCGTCGAGAACCACCTGAAGGAGGGCGACCTGATCGCCGAGGTTGGCCTCGAGACGCCGCTGCTGATGTTGAACGACTTCCCCAATGCGGTCGTCAGCTCGGAAATCAAGCCCAGCCAGACGATCGGCGCCGCGGACCTGAAGATCAACGTCGAGGATTCGCCCGGCATCATCAGCGGCGACGTGAGCGCCGACAACGAGGGCAACAGGTTCACCGGCGCGTACCGGACCAGCCTCAACGTGAACATCAACAATCCGCTGGAGCTCGGCGACCAGCTCACGCTGAACGCCATGCACACGGACGAGCCGATGGGCCTGTAC
>JBEBGK010000910.1:0-2152 GCA_040081515.1 Chthoniobacteraceae bacterium | reverse complement strand
CATCGGCGCCGGGCGCAGGCTGGGACTTCAGCAGTTCACCCAGCGGCAACCAGGAAGGCAGCCCCTTGTACCAGCCGAGGTCCGGGGTTCGCACGCTGCCCTCGGCGAGCATCTTCTGCTCTGCATCCTCGCTGAACGGTCCGCTCTGCTGGCCGTCGCGGATGATGAAAATCTCCATGGATTGTATGGGTGGTTCTATCCCGGACAGGGACCCTTCTTAGCAGGGGGCCGTTCGGGGGATTGAAATCATCACCAGCGCCCGCCGAAAAAACCAGCGTCAGTTTTTCGGCCTCTTCCGCGGAGCACTGTCCCAATACGCCCGCACATGGCCGTCGGCGTAGAGGTAGTTCTTCTTGCTCTTGTATTCCCCCCGCACCCCGTGGACCCGCTCCGTGTCGAAGCAGACGATGATCTTCGAAAGCGGCATCGTCATCTGGCCGCGCCGCGTGAAGATCTGCGGGGCGCTCTGGAATTCATCATCCACATACGGAGCCCACTCGTAGCTGGTGCCCCGCTTCGCGAAGTAGTTGAAGGTCCTCACGTCCGCGGGGCATTTCACGACCTCGGCGGTCACGCCGTTCGGCCCGAGCGTCTCGAGCAACCCCCTGGCGTTCGATTCCTTCGGATACACCGGGTTGGCCGGGTCCGTCTCGATCTCGGGAAAGACGCCATCGTTCTGGCCCACATACCCCTGCAGGGCCGCGCCGATCTGGCGGAGGTTCGAAACGCATTTCACCCCGTCGCTCTTCTCGCGGAAATTCGAGAAGACCGGGAACGCCATGCCCATGAGCAACGCGATGATCGCCATCACGCAGAGCAACTCGATCAACGTGAATCCACTCCGAATGCCAGATCGCCCGCTGCTCATTTCTTCTGCGAGTTCATCGCCTGCTGCTTCTTCTGCACGTACTTCTGATACCGCTCGCGCCGCTGCTCAGGGGTCTTTCGCTCCTCGGAACTCATCCGCCGCTCCGCCATGCGCTCCTGGTTCGCCGGGTTGTTGAAGTATTCCTCCACCTTGGCCCGTCGTTCCGCCTCGGGCACGGACTGAAGCGCCGAGAAGAACTTGTCGCGTTCGTCAAACTCCGCGCGCGCCGCCGGCTGCTCGCCCGCCGGGAGCTTCTCGATCTCGGCAAGCTGCCGCTGCCGGAACAATTCGAAGTTCCGCAAACCGCCCCCATCGGGTCCTCCGCGCCGGGGGCGCCCGTCCTCCCCGCCTTCCTCACGCGGCCGGTCCCCTTCGGCGATTCCCGCGGGACGGCCGAGCAGCAGGAACACTTCCTCCAGCTTCGCACCCGCCGCTTTCGCGAGCTGCGGCGCCACCTTGCCGATTTCACCCGGGGATGGCGCGGCGCCGATCTCCGGGTTGAATTCCTCGGGGCACGAAAATAACGCGGAGACGCCGAGCGCGGCGGATTGCAAATATCCGTGGAGCGTCTTGTCGCCGGGCTCGCCCACTTTCCACGTGTCGGTGCGCGGGTCCATCGGCACGACCGTCTCGCCGAGGCTACCGGGACGGCCGAACAGCGGCACATCGAAATTTTTCCACCCCTCGGGACGCTTGCCGCTGCTGGTATCCAGCGCACCCTTCAGGGCGGCCGTGTCGGCGGCGAAGAGATAGCCCACCCGCCAGCGCGAATCGGTGACCTCGGCAAGCGTCTCGAGCGCCTCGGTGAGCGGCACCTTGTCCACATGCATCGTGACCGGCTTCGTCGCATCCATGTTCGTCTTCAGCACGATGCCACCCTGCTTCTCGATGCTCCGGATCACCTCCGAGAGCGGCTTGCCGTTCACCTTCACGGTGACCAATCCCCACCCGGACCACACCCAGTACGCGATGGCTGCGGCGACGAGCAGGATCGTCGAGGACAAAAGTACACGCTGGCGGTTCATGCCCCTTACAACCCTTCCGAACCCGAAAAGTTGCCCTTCACTTCGGCCCGCTCACCCCGCCCGCACCAGCCATTCCCGGAGGAACACGCAGAGCGACGCCTTGTCCGCCAGCGGGTGCGGCTCCCGTAGTGGCTCGACAAACCCGAAGCCCGCGCCCCACGCCGTGCCGTTCACCACGCACGCCGCCGTTCCGCATTCCGCGAGTTGCCGGCTCGCCGCCGCGAGGGCGCCGACGCGATCCCCGTCCAGTTCATACTTC
>JBEBGK010000909.1:0-2155 GCA_040081515.1 Chthoniobacteraceae bacterium | reverse complement strand
CGTTTTCGAAGCCGCTTTGCCATTCTGTCTGGCCGGCGTTGGCAAAAGCGCCGAGCGCGAACAGCATCATGCTCGCCACCATCAAGGCTCCGCGGGCAGCACGACGAAGCCGAGGGTCCACGGTGTCGGAGCGCTGCGCCCTATCTGAAATGCATCAGGAACTCGGCGCCGAAACCGTCCAGGGCCTCCGCGGGCATATGATTGATGCCGGCCGCCGCTTCCCGGCCGCCCCCGTCGAATTTCCTGCAGAACTCGGCTGCGCCGCGCGGCCTCACCTTGGCTGCGCGTACGCTGACGGTAAACCCGCCCCGGCCGCTGTGGGTCAACACCGCGTGCGCGCGGAGTGGATTCTCGTTTGCAATGTAATGCGCCCAGGTGCCGCTGACCCGCCTGGACCACGCCATGTCCGGCAGCACGTATACGGCTGCGGAGTCGGAAGACGTTAACGGCTTGGTACGGTTCGCATTCTCGAGGTCGCTGAGGTATCGCGTACGCAACTGCTCGAACAATGCATCGTTCCGGGCAAAGTCACAGGGATCCTGGAACCGTATCAGCCGCAAGTGAAGTTCGGCCGGCGCGATCAACAGGTCGTCCTCGGATTCGCCGTAGGAATTGTAGTTCAGGCAGATTCCCAGACTGCGCAGCAGCTCCGTATCTTCAGCAGAAAGGCCGGCGGATCCCGCCAGCGTTCTGGCGGGTGAATCGAGATTGTCCCCGAACGCTCCTACCGCGGCCCAGAGCGGCCATCTGGACTGCAGATGCGCATTGACGATCAGGCTGGTGCACACCTCCGGAGATTGCTGGATATGCAGCTCCAGCTCCGGGTGCGTGGCCAGGGCGCCGGGAAAGTGATGGTCGAAATACCGGACGGTGACGCCCGATGCGAGGAGCGCAAGAACCGACTTTGCGTTGGGCTCAAAGGAAATATCCAGCACAGTAAGTTCGTCGCCCGGGCGGGCACGCACACGTCCGACCAGGCCGATATCGCGCTTCACGCCGGTGACCAGGCTGACCGGGTCGCTTTCGCCCAGCCGAAACTGCTGCAGTGCGCAGAGTCCGTCGGCGTCACCATTGAAGGCGAAATGGCGTGCCATGTCAGGAGGTCATCATGATGAAGTCTTGCCCGGAACGGGATGCCGCCAGGAGGACCATTGCTGCGGGACTGATAAGATACCAGAATGAAACTGAACCGAATCGCGCTCGCGATGGCGGCGCTCATGTTTGCGGCAAGCGGTACTGCCATCGTTGCTCGACCGAGCGCGAAGCTCGCGAACGAGCTCCCGGCAATTTCCCTTGAGAACGCTGTTCCGCGGCAGTTTGATGACTGGCGCGAATTGACGCAGGGCGTCATCCAGGTGGTCAATCCGCAGACGCAGGAACTGCTCGACAAGATCTACAGCCAGATCCTGGTGCGGACCTATGTTCGTGCCGATGGCTACCGCATCATGCTCTCCATTGCCTATGGCAGCGACCAGCGAGGGGCATTGCAGGCGCACAAGCCCGAAGTATGCTATCCGGCGCAGGGCTTTGTCCTGCAGAAGAGCGAGGCCGGATCACTGGCGACTGCATTCGGCGACATTCCGGTGCGGCGCTTGATTACCACGCTGGGCCCCCGCAATGAACCGGTGACCTATTGGTTCACTGTCGGGGATACGGTCGTTCAGGGAAAGCTGCAAAAGAGGCTTGCGGATCTGCGTTACGGGCTCACTGGCCGCATTCCGGACGGAATGCTGTTCCGCGTTTCATCTATCGATCCCGATCCGGCGCAGGCGTACCGCATGCAGGATCAA
This sequence comes from Chthoniobacteraceae bacterium, assembly GCA_040081515.1. Classification (GTDB taxonomy): domain Bacteria; phylum Verrucomicrobiota; class Verrucomicrobiia; order Chthoniobacterales; family Chthoniobacteraceae; genus SXWH01. The sequence continues at coordinate 365 of JBEBGK010000909.1, read as the reverse complement.
TTTGTCAGCGCGTTGCTGGGAGCGGTGCCGACGGAAGAACGCAAGCGCCTGAGCGGGCTCGGCGAGTCGCGCTGACTCGAGTTGCGGGGCTAGATCAGCAACCTGGCACCAACGAACAACAGCACCAGCGCGATCGCCTTTCGCAGCAGGCCCTCCGAGACTCGCGTCGACAGCATCGACCCGATCAGGATCCCGGGAATCGATCCGGTGAGGAGGTTTACGAGCAGGCCGAAGTCGACATTGCCCAGCGCAAGATGGCCCGCCCCGGCCGTGAGTGCGAGTGGAATCGCGTGGGCCAGATCCGTTCCCACGAGCTTCGCGGGTGTCAGCCTGTAGGGGTACAAGTAAACCAGCATCACCGTCCC
>JBEBGK010000908.1:0-2157 GCA_040081515.1 Chthoniobacteraceae bacterium | reverse complement strand
GGCTCCACATCTGACTGAGCATGCCGGCGGTGGTCGTCGGCTTCGAGTTCGTCTGAGGGAATGCGCAGGCCGTCGCGAGCAGGAGCATGAGGGGGAGTCTAGCGTTCATAGACTCTTGCGTTTGCAGTGAAGCCGGTGTTTTGCGCTGCGGTCTGGTTCGGGAAGGCTTCAAACTTCAGTTTCCGCCCTGACAGCACTTGCGCGAGCACGGTGCCTTGTACCTCGTCCGCGTCCTGGCGCACCTGCCGATCGCCGGAACTGCCGAGCTGGCCCCAGATGAGTTCGTATTTCACGACTCCGTCCTTCTCGCCGATCTGCGCCGGGTCGGGCGCGTTGCCTTTCACCCAATACTGCGCGGGCTTGCCGCCGTAGTCGCCGATGCTCACGACGATTCTCGCCGGATCGATGTGATGCGGCGCGAAGGCGAGGTGGCCCATCCAGTAGCCGCGCGGGTCGCGGCGGTCGCCGGGGTAGCCGCCGCTCCCTTCCACAAACCAGTTGCCGATGAGCCGGCCATCCACGTCGTAATCAATCCTGCCGAAGAAGGGCTTCACTTTTCGCACATTCAGCGCGAGCAGTTTCGACTTGAGCGGCTCATCGAAGAAATCGAACGGGTCCACGATGTGCACACGCCATGCGTAGTGGCCGTAGAGCTGCGGCGTGAGGAAGCCGGCGAGCTTCGCCTCGGTGTTCACCACGCCGAAATCGAGCGAGCGCCCGCCCACTTTCCCGATGACCTGCCCGGCCTTCACCGCGATGCGCGTCTGCACCGATGGTCCCATCTGCTTCCGCGCGAAACGCTCGCGCACCGACTCATCGAGTTGATCGAGCACAGATTTATCGAGCGACGTGAGCAGGTCGTATTGGGTGTAGAAAGTCCCGCTGTGTTCGATGGTCAGCGCGTAGTCGTCGTATTCACGGCCCCGCTCGCTGGAGCCGGTCAACTGCGTGCGATGTCCGAGCATGACGATGAAACCGTCCGCTGGCGCCATCACGTCGAAGTGCGGCTGACCGGGTTCGAGCTGCTTGGGAAAAAAGTAGCCGTGGTCGATCGGACACACGTGCCCGCCCACCATCAAGCCGTAGGGCACGATGCTCTTGACGTCCTCCAGCCGCATCGGCGAGTGCGTGAAGCGCACCGGGCCTTTTCCGATTGCGCGGCCCTGGCTCCAGTGGGCGCCCCAGTCGGTCACGGTATCGGAGCGGGCGGAAGCGGCGCCCGCCGGCCTTTGCGACCCGGCGGGAGTCTGCGCGCTTGCGAAAACCGCCGCCGGCTGCGTGCGCTGCCGGGCCCCGGCCGGGCGCGCTCCCGTCTCCTTCGGGCTGAATCGCAGGATGCGCGTGGAGAATTTGAACTCGCCCACCCACAGGTAACCGCCGCCCCACGCGAGCGAGCCGGGCATGAACAGCTTGTTGCGCCCGATCCCTGGCTTGCGGTCCTGAGCGTCGGCCGCACCGAGGAACGCATCGGCGAGGCGGCCACCGAGCGCGTCCTCGACCCGGTTCCAAACGTCCACGCGGTTGAAGCTCCGGTTGCACACGAACAGCCTTCCGTCGGCGATCAGGCATTCGCTCGGGAGATTGAACTGCCCGCGCCCGCCGAGCGTGATCGCTTCCGCGCGTGCACCGAGTTCGCTCACGCGCCAGAGCTGGATGCTGCCGCCCTCGAACGGCGCGGCGCACAGATAATTCCCGTCGCTGCTCAGCCGGCCCGGGCTGCGCATCGCGAGCGTGAACTTCGGCTCGCTGTCCTGGCCCGGGATTCCCTCCCACACGTGGATGGTTTCGCTGCGCCGGTCCGAGAGATAGAAATACTTGTCGTCGAACGCCACGCCCGTGAGCTCGCCCAGTTCCACGCTGCCGATGCGGCGACTCAGGACGACGTCGGGCGGCTCGCCGTTGAGGGGGAGTTTTTTCCAGACGGAAACCGAGCTGCGCCCCGCGATCGCAAGCGTCGAACCGTGGAGTTCATTGTCCCACGGCCCGTCGGGCAGGTGCATCACGAGATCCGGCTTCGCGGCGCTCTCGTCCGGGAGACTTCGCCAGATGAACATCTTCCGGTCGAAGTCCGACGTGACGAAAAGGCTCCTGCCGTCCGTCGCGACACGCCGGAGCAGGACACGTGGGCGGAGAATTTCTTCATTCAGAACGCCGTGG
>JBEBGK010000907.1:0-2159 GCA_040081515.1 Chthoniobacteraceae bacterium | reverse complement strand
GGAGAAAATCATGAAGACCACACGAATGGCACTGGCGTTCACCCTGCTTCTGCTCACCACCACCACGGCTCTGCACGCGCAGGTGCCGCAGCTCGTCAACTACCAGGGCCGCGTCGCCGTCGGCACGCCTCCGGTGAATTTCGACGGCACCGGTCAGTTCCGGTTCGCCCTCGTCGATGCCGCGGGCACCACGACGTATTGGAACAACGCGCCCGACACGACGCCCGCCGACGGCGTGCCGGATTCCGCCGTGTCGCTCACGGTGACCAAGGGCCTCTACTCCGTCCTGCTCGGTGACACGTCGATCACGAACATGGCGGCGATCCCGGCCAGTGTGTGGAGCAATGCCGATGTCCGCCTGCGTGTGTGGTTCAATGACGGTGCAAACGGCATCCAACTCGTCTCCCCCGATCAGCGCCTCGCGCCGAACGGCTATCTGCCCGACGGCTCTGTCTCTTCCACAGCCCTTGCAAGTGGCGCAGTGACATCCGCGAAAATCGCCACTGGCGCGGTGACGAACACGCAACTCGCCACCAATGCCGTGCAGACCGCCAATATCGATGCCAGTGCGGTGGCGACGGGCAATCTTGGCAACGGGGCCGTCACTGCCGCAAAGCTCGGCAGCGATGTCGGCCTCTGGTCGGTGAATGGCGGCAACGTTTATCGGGTCGCGGGTAACGTGGGCGTAAGCACGACAAACCCCAGTGCGCGGCTTGAGGTCGAATCATCCGATCAGACCACGACCATCTTCGCTCACAACTTGGGCGGTGGTGCCGGCAATCAGCCCGCGTTGCGGGCCCGAGTCGATGCCTTGTCGGGAACTAGAAACATCATTCAGGCAGAAAATGGGAACGGCACTGTCTTCCTTGTCCGCGACGATGGCAACGTCGGCATCGGCACAAGCACGCCAGCCGCAAAACTCCACATCCGGCCGAACGCGGGAAGTGGCGCGCAACCAACATCCATCCGTGTGGATATGACCGGCGTTGGCGATGGCTCCCCCAACTCGATCTTGTTAGGGGCCGACGGCCCTGCCTTGGGCGGAATTGCTTTCGTTGACACAACGAAGAGCGGCGTCGCGGCTGAGACGCCACTTTCGTTCCGCATTGGTGGGTCGGAAAAGATGCGACTCTCGCCGAACGGAAATGTCGGCATCGGCACGACCTCACCAGCAGGGAAACTGGAAATCGACGCAGATGTATTTGCTGGCAACGTCTTGTATTTGAGAAACCCGCTGAATTCTTGGGCTTCGGCCGCGCTTTTCAATTCGTATAGGTATATCACCACCACAGCTGCTGCGACGGATGGGAACTGGCGGCAGTTCAATGTCGGCGCAGGCGGCGTGTCGATTGGCTATTCAAGCGTCCCGACATACGGCAGTTCCGATGCCTTGTATGTCAATGGCCGTGCTGGCATCGGGACTTCTGCGCCCGCAACCTCTCTGGAGGTTGCTGGGAACGATAATTCAGCCGGGCAAGTCGGCGCATTTCGGATCAGCCGCGCAGACACGCCGGCGCAAGGTTTGTATATGGGCTACGATAGCGGAGACTACGGTTACATTCAGCCTAGGTTCAATGGCGTCGGCAACAGGCATCTCATTCTGTGCCCCAATGGCGGCAATGTCGGAATCTTCACAACCGGCCCCCTGCCGCGAAGGCTCACAGTGAACGGCGACGTTCAGTGCGAGGTTCTGTTTCATACGGGGCTGAGCAACATTTCCGATGCGCGCTACAAGACGAACGTGCAGCCGCTCAATGACGCGCTCGACAAGGTGCTTCGGCTGCGCGGTGTGAACTTCGACTGGAGGCGGGAGGAGTTTCCGGAGAAGCACTTCAGCCCCGACCGTCAGATCGGATTCATCGCTCAGGAGGTTCGGGAGGTCTTCCCGAACGTTGTCTCGGAAGGCCCTGATGGCTACCTCTCCGTCGCGTACACGGCCATCATCCCAGTGCTCGCCGAGGCGCTGAAAGATTTGCACCGGAAACACGCGACCGATCTACGGGCGAAGGATGCCGAGATCGCGGCGCTGAAAAAGCAACTCGCCGCGCAGGAGGAGAGGGACCGCGCGATCGAAGCGCGGCTTGGGAAAGCGCGTGTACTCGGTCTGGCCGTTCCAGAAAAGGTCGTTCTCGTAGGGCAACAAGAGCTCCACGTCGGCG
>JBEBGK010000101.1:0-8460 GCA_040081515.1 Chthoniobacteraceae bacterium | reverse complement strand
CTCCGCGCTCGGCTTCCTCACCGTCGGCAAGCGCTTCATGGGAAATGACAACGACCTCATCGATGACCGCATCGACGTCGTCACGAAGGGGCTCATGGGCGTCACCGGCTCCTGCGCCCGCTGCCATGACCACAAGTTCGACCCGATCCCGACGAAGGACTACTACTCGCTCTACGGCGTATTCACCAGCAGCGAGGACGTCGCCGACGGCGTGATGCTCACCGACCCGGAAAAGAATCCGCACTACAAGGATTTCCAGGCCGAGGTCGCGAAGGTGGACAAGGAACTCGATGAATACCGCGACATGGAAGCGGCGCGCCTGCTCTCGGGCATGCTGGAGAAATCCGGCGAATACCTGCTCGCCGCGCAGGAAGCCGGGAAGACCAAGGATTCGCGCAAGAAGGGCGACAATTTCCGCCTCGCGGCCCGTGACCGCGGTCTGAAGGCCGAATTGGCCGCGATTTGGTTCGACCGCATGCGCAACGCGGAGCGCAGCAAGAAGGATGATCCGGTTCTCGGACCGTGGGTGCGGCTCGCAGAGATTCCCGAGGAAAAATTTGCCGAGAACGCGCCGGCCGCCGTGAAGGACATCGCCACCTCGACTGTCGTGTCGCCCGCGATCGCCAAGGCGTTCGCCGCAAAGTCGCCCGCCTCTCTCAAGGATGCCGCCGCCATTTACACCGACGTCCTCGGCACGCTCCACAGCCAGCTCAGGCTCCCGACCTTCCTCGGCTACAAAGGCGGCGGACGCGGACGCTTCGAAATCTCCAAGACGCAGGCGACCCTTGCCGATGCCGACATGGATACGCTCCGCAAGCAGGTGTTCGGCGAATCATCCGCGCTTCTCCCGGATGAGCAGGCGATGACCCGCGCGCTCGGGAATCAGTACACCACCCAGCAGAACCAGATTCGTAACAAGATCGTAAATCTCGAACTCGCGCACCCCGGCGCGCCCGTCAAGGCGATGGCCGTCGCGGACAAGGGCAAGCCGCGTGACGCCGCGGTCCTCGTCCGGGGCGAGCCGCAGAACCGTGGCGCGATCGTGCCGCGTCAGTTCCCTGCGGTCCTCACCACGCAGCCCGTGAAGCCTTTCACAGATGGCAGCGGCCGTCTCGAGATGGCAAAGCTGATCGCCAGCCGTGACAATCCGCTCACGGCGCGCGTCATCGTGAACCGCGTGTGGCAGTGGCACTTTGGCCAGGCGATCGTCCGCACGGTCAGCGATTTCGGCACACGCTCCGAGCCACCGACGCATCCCGCTATGCTGGACTGGATGGCCACTTGGTTCATGGACAACGGCTGGTCGCTGAAAAAGCTCAACAAGCTCGTTGTCATGTCCTCCGCCTACCAGCAGGACAGCCGCCCGAACGAGAGGGCGATGAAGGTCGATCCCACCAACCAGTGGCTGTGGCGCAACAACATCCAGCGTCTCGATTTCGAGGAAGTCCGCGACACGCTGCTGACCATCAGCGGTAAGCTGGACCTGACGATGGGCGGTCAGCCGTTCAATATTGGCGGGTCGTCGAGCGCCGCGAAAGGCCGGTATGGAGCCGTGGACCTCAGCGCCTCGAAGAGCAGCCCATATCGCCGCACCATTTATGCGATGGTCGATCGGTCGGCGCTGCCGGAGATGTTCAACACCTTCGACTTCGCAAATCCCGACATGAGCACCGGCGAGCGTATCCTCACGACAGTCCCGCAGCAGGCGCTCTTCATGATGAACAGTCCGTTCGTCGCCGAGCAGGTGCGCGGGCTTTTCTCGCGGCCGGATTTCCCGGCGGCCGGGTCCACCGAGGACAAGGTCCGCTTCATCTTCCGCGTCGTCTTCCAGCGCGCCCCGCGACCGGAGGAACTGGCGCTCGCGAAGCAATTCCTCGGCAGTGACGCACCAGCCGGGTTGACGGCGAAAGTTGATGCCGACGGAAAACAGGGCGAGGGCGCCGATGCGAAGGCCGCAAAGAAGGCCTTTGCTAAGCAGCTCTCCAAGCCCCTGAATGATTGGGAGCGCTATGCGCAGGTCGTCCTGCTCACGAATGAACTGATCTTTATGAACTGACCGTCGCCTCGCGATACTGACCTTCCCGCGGCCCGACTGTGTTACGAATGTGTGAAATTCTTGACAAACTTTTTATCATTCTGTGCTTGCCTGCCTCGCACAGAGGAAACAGTTTAGGACTTCCTACCTACTGAACCTCGCAACTCACCCTCGGTGGGCTGGCTCCCGAGGAGTGAAAAACCAACACTGAAACCAATGCAAGAGAATGACGCGCCGAGGATGCCCTCCGAACCCATCGCATCTGAAAAGGTGACGATCGACAGGAAGGTATTCTTCCTCGACCTGAAGGAAAACCAACGTGGCCGGTTCATGAAAATAACCGAAGACGTGGGTGGGAGAAGGGACACGATCATGCTGCCTGCCGGTGCCTTCAAGGATTTCCTTGAGGCCATGGCTCGGCTGATCGAATACGAGTCGAAGCTGTAAATCCTCCTGTTCAGTCATGAAGCGCCGGCTCCGATGCCGGAACTTCGAGAAAGCCCCAGCCAATGCCCCGGCTGGGGTTTCCTTTTTTCCGGGGCGGGTGAGCGGAGGCTGGGTCAGCGCGGAGCGGGCGGCTTTTCCCCTGCCCGGAGACCGATGACCGACCGGACGGCGGCGGCTACTTCCGGTGCTTCAATCGCCTTCATGCACCGGAAATCGATCGGGCATTCCCGGAGGAAACAGGGACTGCATTCCACCTGCCGGCGCAGAACGACGTGCCCGGCGCCCAGCGGCCCCGTGAGGCTGGGCTCCGTGCTGCCGAAGATCGCGACCGTCCGCAAGCCCAGCACCGAGGCCAGGTGCATGGTCCCGGTGTCGTTCGTCAGCAGCACATGGCAGCCGCGGAGCAGGGCGATGAGTTCTTCGAGCGTCGTCTTGCCGCAGTGGTTCTCGACGTTCGGCGGATGGCCCGCTTTCGAGGCGATTTCCTCCGCGACCGGCGAGTCCTTCGCCGTTCCGACGAGGTGCCATTGACAGGCACTCCCCTCGCCCACGATGCGGATCACCTCCGCGAATCGCTCGGGCAGCCATCGCTTCGCCGGCCCGTACTCGGCTCCGGCACACACGGCGATCCGAAACGGAGGCGCGGCGGGCGGGCGGCATTCCGCGCCGGGAACAGGGAAGCCATGGTTTTCCTCCACGCCGATCCGGGCGCCGATGAATTCGGCGAGCTTCAAATAATGGCGGACCTGATGTTCTCGTGGCCCGGTGACCGTGCTTCCGGGCGGCGTCGAGGTATCGCGGTAAATCTGGTTCAGGAAAAGCCCGCGCGGTGAATGCCCGGGGTAGCCGACCCTGCGAGGGATGCGCCCGATCCATGGCTCCAGCGCGCTGCGAAGACTGTTGGGAAGAATCACCGCCGCATCGAAACCGCGTCCGCGGAGTCGTGCGCCGACTTGGAAAACCTGGATCGCGCCGGCAAGCGTCCGCAACAGCCCGGTGCCGCGCGGCGGCGCGACCGGGATGATGTCGTCCACCTCGGGAACCAACCTCCACACCGCGACGAGTTTCTCCTGGGTGAGGATCGTCACATGGGCATCGGGCCGGCCCCGTTTGATCGCGCGTACAGCGGGAATGCTCATCACGGCATCGCCCAGCCAGTTCGAGGAACGGATCAGGATGCGGAACGGTTTCAGCGCGGGCTGCGGCGCATGCTTGCGGGCGGCGAAGGCGAATAATTCCCCGGCGGTGGCATCCGGCGGCGATTCCCCGGATGGTGCGACGACGATTCCCCGCTTATATTTCGCGAGCAGGAACCTCGGCGTCGGCGTCTTCCAGCGGCGATGAACCCAGAACCAGTCCTCCGGGTGCCGCCGGATCTGTTGTTCGAGCGCAAGGTTCAACCTGGCGGTGATCTCGTCCGAATCAGATGACCCGGAATCGATCGGCGGATCGATCACCGCACGCCAGCGTCCGATCCCATTCGTGTACATCGCCGCCGGGATCAATGCGGCACCCGTGCGCAGTGCAAGCGTCGCCGCAAGAGGCGAGGTGCTCGCGAGCCGGCCGAAAAAGGGACACCACACGCCCGCGTCTCCCGCATGCTGATCGATCAGCACGCCCACGCCGCCACCCGCTGAGAGCATTTCCGCGGCTTTGCCAAAGCCCTCGCGCCGATCGAAAAGCTCCAGCCCGAGCCGCCCGCGGGTGCGACGGATGTGCGCGTCGATCAGGGCGTTTCCGAGCCGCTGGAAGACCGCGCCGCACGGCCGGCCGTAAACGCCGGGCGAGAGTTGCGCGAGCAGTTCCCAGTTGCCGATGTGGCTGACCACCATCAGCAGCCCGCGATTCCGCTCCATCAACGGCCGGATGTGTTCCATTCCCTCGATCTCGACCAGCCCCTGGATTCTCTCCGCCGGCATGCGCGCGATCTTTTCCGCGGCAAAAAGATTGCCGACGAGCGTCGCAAAATGCCTGCGCCCGATCCGCCTCCGATCGCCGGCCGGGAGCTCGGGGAATGCAATCGCCAGATTCCGCAGCGTGATGCCGCGGTATCGCGGAAGCAGAAAATATCCCGTCAGCCCGAGCGCGCGGCCGAGGCGGATGCCGAGGCCGAGCGGCAGACGGCCGATGGCCGCGCTGACCAGCCGGTACAGCCAGTATGTCACGACATCCATCACCGTTTCTTCCAGTACAAGGCGCGAAACGGATGCTCGTCCGTGAGGTTGCCGGCGATGCCGCCGAGCCGGTCGCTGTAAAACATGATCACCACATAATTGAACAGCGGGCAGATCGGAACCTCGCCCTCGATCAGCATCGTCTCCGCCTCGCGGAAATGCGCGAACCGCGCGTTTTGGTCCGTGTCCTTTGCCGCGAGTGCGATGAGTTCGTCGTACCGTTTGTTTCCCCAGCCGGTGTTGTTGTTGCCGCCGCCGGTCACAAACATGTCGAGAAACGTATTCGGGTCCTTGTAGTCACCCACCCAGGACGAACGGCAAAAATCAAAATCGAGAGCCGAGAGCGAATTCAGGTAAACCGCCCACTCCTGCTTGGTCAGCAGCACGGTGACTCCCAGTTCCCGCTTGAACATCGCCTGCAATTCGACGGCGATCTTTTCGTCGGTCTCGCTCTTGTTCGTGTAGAGGTAGCGCACGACCGGAAATCCCGCCCCGCCGGGAAATCCCGCCTCCGCGAGCAGGCGCCTCGCGGCATCCGGGTCGCGCCTGATTCCCGCCGGCGGCTGGTAGCCCGCCGTGCCCGGCGGCACGAATGCATCCGTGGGCGGTTCACCGGCCTGCGTGACTTTCTCCGTGAGCAGCGCCTTGTCCACGACGAGCGAGAACGCCTTTCTCACGCGCACGTCGCCGAAAGGCGCCCGCTTCACGTTGTAGCGGATGAAGTAGGTCGCGAGGATCGGCGCGGCGTGGTAGTCGGGACGCTTCTTCAGTTCCGTCACGAGCGAGGTCGGCACCAGCGACTTGTCCAGGATCAGATCCGCCACGCCGCTGTGGTAGAAATTGAACGCCGTGTTCGGCGATGGCGCGGGCAGGATGTCCACGGTCTGCATCGCCACGTTCGCCGCGTCCCAATAGCGCGGATTGCGTGCGAGCCGGATGCGATCGTTCAGGCGCCATTCCCTGAGAAGGAACGGGCCATTGTTCACGAGCCGTCCTGGGCGAAGCCACGACTCCCCCTCCTTCGCCGCCGCCTCGAAACTCGCGCGATGAACCGGCATCAGCGTGTAGAACGCGCACAGATCGATGAAAAAAGGCGTCGGGTTGTTCAGCTCCACCACGAGAGTTCGCGCATCGGGCGTCCGGATGCCGAGCGATCCCTCCGGTGGCCGGGCGGCATCGCCCTTCGCCTCGCCATACGCCTCCGCGCCGCGGATGTAGTAGAGCTGGTACTTGTACTCCGCCTCGGGTTCGCGAAGCGCGCGCTTCCAGGACCACGCGAAGTCCTCCGCCGTCACCGTTTCCCCGTTGCTCCACGCGATGCCCGGCCGGAGGTGAAAGGTGTAGGTGAGCGTGTCCGGGGAGACCTCCCATCGTTCGGCCATCGCGGGTTCGGATTCCCCGGCGACGTTGAAACGCGTGAGCCCCTCGAACAAACAGTATGCGATGCGACCCTCGGGCTGGCCGCGGATTTTCGCCGGATCGATCGAATCGGGTTCGCCTCCATTGATGATGACGATGTCTGCGCGCTTCAGCGCCTGATCACACCCGGCTGCGAGCAGCAGGCACAACAGACACAGGGAATGGCGCAGGATGGTTCGTATCACGGGAAACGGGACCGTGCATGATTGCCCCGTGGCTTTCCAGTCTGCTCGTCATCCGGAAGAAATTCGCTTCGCCCTGCTTTATCCCGCGATTTTTCCAAGCGTTCCCTGGAAAGCTTTGCTATGTGAGCCGCCTCCGATGAATCCGCTCGAGCAGCGATTGAAATACAAATTCCGAAACCCGCTGTTGCTTGCGGAGGCTCTCACTCACCCTTCGCTCGGCCACGAGACCCAGCGCCATCATTTTGACAATCAACGCCTCGAGTTTCTCGGCGACGCGGTGCTGCAGTTGATCTTTACCGAGTGGCTCTTCGACCATTTCCCGAAATTCAGCGAAGGCCAGCTCACAAAGATGCGGTCCGGCCTCGTGTCGCGCGAGGGCCTGAAGATCCATGCCGAGCGCCTCGACCTCGGACAGCACCTGATGATGGGCCGCGGCGAGGAATCCTCCGGCGGCAGGCAGCGGGTCACGGCCCTCGCCGATGCGTACGAGGCGTTGATCGGTGCCATCTACCTTGACTCCGATTACGTGACCGCGCGGAGAATCGTCCTGACTGAGGCGCGGGAGGACCTGGAGAATCTCGAGGTCGATCCGCCCGGGCAGAACCCGAAGGGACAGCTCCAGGAATTGCTCCAGTCCATTTCTCCCATCAGCCCGGTGTATCCGATCCTCGCTGCGGAGGGCCCCGAGCACCTGAAACGGTTTGTGGCTCGCGTCACATGGAACGGGCTCGTCCTCGGCGAAGGAAGCGGCCACAGCAAAAAGGACGCCGAGACCGCAGCCGCTCGCGATGCCTTGATGCGGAGGGACTGGGAAAAGACGACGTCCATTTCGCGTTCTGAAAAATCCGCGAACAACCCGCCGACAACTGCGAATGACCCGCGATAACCGGGCGCGCAGCCGGGTTGGGAAATTTCATCAATCGGGTGTGCGCGTCTTGTTCACACGTGCGATTCGCCGCGGAACACGCATGAATGCTGCGTGGAACGGCCGCGGCGCAGGTTTTTCACAGCATGAATATGAAGAAGGATCTGCTCATTGAAGAAGAACAGTACTGATCAGCATGTGAACAAGCTCCGGAAACCAGCCCTTTTGCCGGCTCACTTGCGAGGAATGCCGAGCATCGTGGCAAGCCGCGTGCGGAGTTCCCGCTGCACCTTCGCGATGTCACGATCGGCGTCCACGATTTGGAAACCGTAGCGTTTCTGGATGTGGGCGAACTCGCGCTGGAGGAGTCCCTGATACGCAAGAAAGCTTTCGAACATGTCCCGGGAGAGACCGAGATCCATTCCGCTTTCCCAGTAGTCGAGGGTCGAGTTCTTCTCGAAGTTGCGCAGCACGAGTTCCTGGGGATCGACCTGGAGGTAGAACACCGCATCGGGCAGGAGCGCCGGACCATAGAGATTGCGCGTCCACGCAGGGTCGGCGCCGCGGACGATGTCGCGCGCCATCAGCGTGTAGATGTAGCGGTCCGCAAGGACGATGTAGCCGGCACGTAGGGCCGGGATGATCTCATGAACGAGCTGGTCGAAAAAATCCGTCGCATAGAGCAGCGACATCGTGGTGCGCGTGAGAAGACGCGACTGCTTGGCGTGCTCGATGTCCTGCGCAAGCAGCGGCGAACGGCGAAGCCCCATGTGGCGGACCGCATAGCCGTTCGCCTCGAGCCACTCGCTCATCTGCCGGATATTCGTCGAGCGCCCGGAACCGTCGGCGCCCTCGATCACGAAGAGACGCCCGATGAGCCGCGAGGTCCCGAGCTCGGCGAGCGGATGTCCGAACGTGCGGATGCTGCGCCCGGTCAGATTCGGCTTATGGCGTTGAGTGCGCATGGGACCTAGGGACGCGGCTTCTTCTTCACGAAATCGGACAGCCGGAGATTCCTGCGCAGGATGCGGCGCACCTCGGCCTGCTGATCGTGGATTTCCCTCGTGGCATCGACCACGGTGAAGCCGTAACGTGGCGCGAGGAGTTCATATTGTTCGAGGATTCTCCCCTGGAAAATCCGGAAGCTCTCATACGGATCCGCGCTCCAGCCCATGTCCAGTCCGGCTTCGTGATATTTCAACTCCGGCCGCCCGTCGAGGATCCGTCCAAGCGAAACTTCAAGCGGCGCGCGAAAGAAAAGCGTCACGTCGGGCTTCACGGCGAAACTGTAAAGCCGTTCCACCCATTCGCGATCGACGCCGCGCACGACGTCGC
>JBEBGK010000906.1:0-2160 GCA_040081515.1 Chthoniobacteraceae bacterium | reverse complement strand
GAAGCTGGTTTGTTGGTTCATGCTCCTCTTGGACGCTCCAACACTGCCTCTGGTTTCATCATTCCGCGCGTCGCGCGATTAAATCAGCGTTTCCCTAAGTGTTTGGAGTCAGCCGCCGGGGCTCATTTCAATCCATGACGGAAATCACCCCTGATCTCGTGCGCCCGACGTTTGGCGAAGCGCTTCGGTTCTGGCTGAAACTCGGCTTCATCAGTTTCGGCGGGCCGGCGGGGCAGATTGCCATCATGCACCGCGAGGTGGTCGAGAAACGTCGCTGGGTGGACGAGGCGCACTTTCTCCATGCGTTGAACTTTTGCATGTTGCTGCCTGGTCCGGAGGCACAGCAACTCGCGACTTACCTCGGCTGGCTGCTGCATCGCACTTGGGGTGGCATTGTCGCAGGAGCGCTTTTCGTGCTGCCGTCGGCGATCCTCCTTTGGGCGCTGAGCTACGTGTATCTCGCGTTCGGGAATGTGCTCTGGGTGGGTGGTGTTTTCTACGGGCTGAAACCGGCCGTGCTCGGCATCGTCGCCTCCGCGGTGCTGCGCATTGGCGGCAAGGCGTTGAAAAACGAGGTCATGTGGTCGCTCGCGGCGGCGGCGTTCGTTGCAATCTTTGTCTTCCACGTTCCGTTCCCCGCCATCATCGGCGCGGCCGCGATCATCGGGTGGATTGGAGGCAAGGTGCGGAAGGAAAAATTTCTCGTCGTGAAAGGCCATGGCGGCGCGAAGGGCACGCTCACGCACGACATGGCCGGCCATGCGACGCCGACACTCGGCCGCGCATTGCGCGTCACCGCATTCTGCCTCGCGCTGTGGTGGCTGCCGGTGCTGGCCGTTGGCGCGTGGCTCGGCTGGGACGGCACGCACTTCCAGCAAGGCGTCTTTTTCAGCAAAGCGGCGATGGTGACCTTTGGCGGAGCCTACGCGGTGCTGCCCTATGTCGCGCAGCAGGCGGTGGAAAACCACGGCTGGCTCTCCGCCCCGCAGATGCTCGACGGCCTCGGCCTTGCGGAGACCACGCCCGGTCCGCTCATCATGGTGCTGCAATTCGTCGGTTTCGTCGGAGGGTGGCAGCATCCCGGCGCGCTCCCGCCACTCGCCTCCGCGACGCTTGGTGCGCTCGTCACGACGTGGACGACTTTCGTCCCGTGCTTCCTCTGGATTTTTCTCGGCGCGCCTTACGTCGAGCGGCTGCGGGAGAATGAGCGCCTCACTTGCGCACTCTCCGCCATCACCGCTGCGGTCGTCGGCGTCGTCCTGAATCTCGCCGTGTGGTTCGGGACGCAGGTGCTATTTCCGAAGGCGTTCCAACCCGATTGGTTCGCCGTTGCGGTGAGCGTCGTTGCGTTTGCAGGGTTGCAGTGGTGGAAATGGGATGTGATTCCGGTGGTCTGCGGTGCGGGCCTTCTCGGGATGCTGGTGAAGGCGCTGTTGTAGCGTGGCCCGCGTGGTCGAAGTCTGAAATCACCCGCTTGGTCCGTCGGTCGCGCAATGCGCGGGCCACTGTATTGAAGCCTTCCAACAGAGGAAAAATGGAGAAACAAAAGAAACTTTGAAATTCTTCTTGAATCCAATCCATTTTTATCCCAACTGCTTAAGTCGGAATTAAAAATGAAACTCTCCAAACGCGGCGAATACGCTCTGCGAGCACTGCTGGACCTGACCATGGCCCACGCGCTGGACCGCCCGCTCGTGCCGCTCACAGCACTTGCCGAGGCGCAGCGCATCCCCGCGACTTTTCTCGAGCAAATCCTCATCGACCTCCGCCAGGCGGGATTCCTTGCAAGCACGCGCGGCAAGTATGGCGGATATTCCCTCGCGAAGCCGGCCGACGAGATCCTCATGGGCGAATTGGTCCGCCACCTCGATGGGCCGCTCGCGCCCATCGGTTGCGCAAGCGTCACAGCTTACCACCGCTGTTCGTGCCCGGACGAAGAGCACTGCGGCCTTCGTCTGCTGATGGTGGATGTCCGAAATGCAATCGCCAACATTCTGGACCGCTACACGCTTAAGCACCTCGCGGAGGTCACGCTCCAGCACCTTCGGCGCGACGGACTGGTGCCTCCGGTGGTCGAACTCATCCGGCATCTTTCGCTCAGCCAGCGCGCGAAGGTCGCGCCGCCGCCAGTGCCGGCGGAACCGGAGTTGTGCATTTAGG
>JBEBGK010000905.1:0-2161 GCA_040081515.1 Chthoniobacteraceae bacterium | reverse complement strand
GCCCCCGTGGGCCGCTGGGTGATGGGCCTCGCGGGCGTTTTTGTCATCATCGTCGGCGCGCTGGTGACGGTGGATTTCTTCGTCGAAAGCGAGACCTTCTCCGCATTCTGCAGCGCGTTGATCGTGCCGGCGATCCTGACTGTTGCCGCGGCGACCGTCCTTGCGAATTTCCGTTTCTTTCACCGCTGAACTCCCATGCAGACATCGACCCCGCTCCGCCGCCGCACTTTCCTCACCCGCTCCGCTGCCGCGCTGGCCGCCACATCGGTTGCCGGCTTCCCGACGATCAGCCGCGGCAAGGGAGGGAATGAACTGATCAAGCTCGCGCTCGTCGGCTGTGGTGGACGCGGTGCGGGTGCGGCGAATCAGGCGCTGAATGCCGACAGCAATACGAAACTCGTCGCGGTGGCGGATCTATTTCCCGACAATCTCGCGGTCGGGCTGCAGGCATTGAAGACACAGCATCCGGACCGCGTGGATGTGCCGGTGGAGCGGCAGTTCACCGGCTTCGATGCCTACAGGCACGCGATCGCCGCGGCGGATGTGGTGATTCTCGGCACGCCGTGTGCGTTTCGCCCGGCGCATTTCGAGGAGGCCGTGCGGCTCGGAAAGCATGCGTTCCTTGAGAAGCCCGTCGCCGTCGATGCGCCCGGCGTGCGGCGCGTGCTTGCGGCGGGCGCGGAGGCGATGCGCAAAGGATTGAAGGTCGCCGTGGGGTTTCAGCGCCGGCACAAGAAGGGTTTCCAGGAAATGGTGAAGCGCATTCACGACGGCCAGATCGGCGAACTCATCTACACGCGCTCCTTTGCCAACACGCCGCTGCGCACCGGCCTCGTGCGCAAGCCGGAGTTTGGCGAACTCGAATACCAGTGCCGCAACTGGTATTACTTCTCGTGGCTCTCGGCGGACTTCATCGTGGACAACCTCATCCATGGGATCGACATCTCGAACTGGATCCACGGCAGCTACCCGGTGCGCGCGCACGGTATGGGTGCGTTGAGCGAGCGCAGCCCGGATTACGGGAATCTCTTCGACCATTTCGCCATCGAGTGGGAGTACGCCGGCGGCGCGCGGCTCTTCGGCGAATGCGACCGCCGCCCCGGCTGCTGGGCGAGCGTGACGAACCACGCCACCGGCGCCGAGGGCAAGGCGGACTTCCTCGACGGACGCGAGATCTACAGCATCACCGGCAGGCGCTCGTGGGAGAAGCGCTACGAGCGCGGGGAGAATCCCTACCAGACGGAGCACGATGATTTCTTCCACGCCATCCGGCACGACCTGCCGTACGACGAGTCCGAGTACGGCGCGAAAAGCACGCTCACCGCGATCATGGGCCGCATGGCCGCCTACTCGGGAAAGATCGTCGAGTGGGATGCCGCGATGAATTCCGACTTCACGCTCGCGCCGGAAATCCGAAGCATGGACGACAAGCCGCCCGTGCTGCCCGATGAGCGCGGCCTCTACGCGATTCCTGTCGCAGGCAGGACCGTGGCGCTGTGAGAGCAAGGGCGCATCCGCGCCTTGAAGTGCATCACTCAGACCCCGAAGCTGCGCGGCAATCATGAACCACGCCCTCCGTCTCCGCTCAACTGTCGCCACGGCGTTTCTTGCACTCGCCTTCGGGGGAAACTTGAATGCCATCGAGATACCCGGCGCCGGCGCGCTGGCGGACCTGGTGATTGCGCGCTTTGACTCGAATGGCGACTCGAAGATCGATTCCGGGGAGTGGCAGCTGGGCGCAGCCGCGAGTTTCGAGGAGATCGACGTGGACCGGGATGGCAAAATCACGGCGACCGAGATCGATGCGCTCGGCGAACCAATCGGCAAGGAAGCGGGCGCGGCCGCCGGTGCATTGGTGCCGCAATTGATCAAGCCCCTGATCCTCTCGATGGACGCGGACGCGGATGGAGCCGTCTCGCGGGAGGAATTCACGAAGAAGATGGGTGCACTCTTTGCGATACTGGATGCGAACAAGGACGCCCAAGTGATGCGCGAGGAAATGATCGAGTTGCCCGTGAAGACGCTCGTTCCGGGCCCGAAGTGAGGAACGTCGGGGCGAATCCCCGGATTCCAAATCACGAAATGAGTGCCGCGGATGTAACCGACGGCGCGCTCGCGCGTCTTCTATCGCGTCGCATGAATCTCGTCCTTCGCTCCTCGC
>JBEBGK010000904.1:0-2162 GCA_040081515.1 Chthoniobacteraceae bacterium | reverse complement strand
GATCAATCGCAAGACTTTGACGGCACTTCCTTTTTTCAGCACCCTGGCCCCGGCCACTGGAATTTTGGCCGAGCATATCGTCTCGGTCCTCTGGGGGCCGGTGAACCAGACTGAAGAAAATCCAGTCCAGGTGCTGCACCCATAGAGATGCACATCCTCTTTCAGGAAGTAGCGCTGATCGCATTCCCGGTCAGGCCTTGTCGTGCTCACGCAAGCCGTCAATGAGCCGACAAGCACCACAGCCATCAGCATCCGCGCATTGTTCATCCAGATCATGGTTGGGAAAGGGTTCGCGGGAAATGAACCAAAATCAAGGTACTTGCGGGCATTCATCGCAAGGCCGCATGGCGCTCCGAATCAAAAGGCAACCCCAGGCCCACGCCATTATTCTCAGCCCAAGGAATCCCGGAGACTCTCGGGCAGTTGCCCTGCCAGTTCCGGATATGCTTCCACGAGGCGCAACAGGTCCAGTTCGTCCTTCCGCCTTTTCAGCGGGCGACGTTCAGGATCGCTCCACGCCCATAGCTTGCCTTGAAAAACATCATCGAGAGATGCCACCGGCAGTTTCATTCCCATCACGCTGGCTTCTGCGGCGCGTTCCGCCATTCCAGCGTAGCGAGGATCGGTCGTCACCTGGATCGAAAGCTCTCCACGACCTTGCAGATTAGCCGAGAAGCGAAATGCCGTGATCGCAAACTCCGCCTTGCGCGCCGCCTCAAGCGCCAGCGTGAGATCGCTGAACGCCACCACGATGTCCGCGTCTTTGGTAATGAGCGGTTCCTTGGCCCAATGATTGACCGCGAGCCCGTCGATCACGCACCACTTCACACCTGCGTCCTTCCACGCCAGAGCCAGACGCCCGAGGTCGCCCCCGCCGCCGCTGGTCTGCCAGTCAAAGAACTCGCCTGAAGTCATGGCGCAAAAGTAACGGAACCCCGACATCGAGCCAGCGGCACTTTCCTGCGTTGTCCAGGTTCCCGCGCGAGCGGATGCGGCTCATCACATCTCTTCGCTCGTCATCGTGCGGCGCTCCCGCTCCTTCAATCTTCATCTTCCTCCGCGCCCAGCGTCATCAGGTATTCCACCACTTCCGCGCCTCTCGGTGGAATGTGAAGTGCGCGCTCGGTGAGGGAGACGTAAAGATTGAGCCCGTTCCAGAACGTGTTGGGGTCCATCTTGGGCGGTGGTTTCAGCCAGTGCTCATCCTCGTCTTCGTCATCAGGATCGGCGTCCTTGATGCCGCCTTCCGCATCGTCCTCGTCATCCCGTTTGTTCCAGTCGAGGTTCGGCGCGTCAAACTTCATCGGTGGCTTGACTCCCTCGCTCCCGTCATCATCGCCGGGTTTCGCCTTCGTAGCCACACCACCCTTGTTGCTCTCGTCGGCCGTCGGTGGCGGGATGACGAAGTCCTTCGCATCCGGTTCCATCCCTTGCTCGCGCAGGAGTTTCAGCCGCAGTTCCTGGGCCAGCAGTTCGGCTTCCTTGCGTTGCTTTTCGAGGTAGGCAAGATAGCTGCTGTCGTCGTCTTCATGGGAGACCCACGAGCGGCCCCACATGTGGTCATCGGCTTCCGGCTCCCCGATGATGGCCACGGCCCACGGATGGGCGAACCCCGCGAGCGCGATGCGCAGGCACTTTACGATGTCCCGCAGCCGGCCGATTGTACGAGTGCCGAGCAGCCAGAGAGTGATCACGCGATTGCCATCGCCCGCTCCGCCTTCAAACTTCGCCAGAGGCTTGCCCGGCTCCGGCTTGGGCACATGGTAGGTGTCCATGCGGCAGCCTTCATCCCGCGTCATCCCTCGCGCATCCAGCGCGGCTTGCAGTCGTCGTGCCGCCCATGCGTGCTCATTGTGCCGGAAGGCCGGATTCGCCTGCCAGTCCGTCGTGTTCTCCGGGTACTTCCCGCGCGGCCATAGTGGGTCGCCGGTTCCATTCTCGCAGACCACCATCTTCAGTTCCTGCAAAGCACGCGGCTCACTCGTGGCGAAGTAATCATCCCAGTCCGGCAGCACCACGCGCAGCATGTCCAGATCTACCTGCGGCGTCTCGCATCCCGACACACGGACCTCGCGCAGTTGCGGCGCCTCCGCCAAAGACGTGAAGTCCTGCGGGCGCTTGCCGAACACATAGAGTTGATGCAGCGCCGGGCAGGCCGCCAG
>JBEBGK010000100.1:0-8472 GCA_040081515.1 Chthoniobacteraceae bacterium | reverse complement strand
GCAAAGAGGTGCCCCCGATTTCCCTCAGCCTCCCGAAGCCCGTCGCACCGGCGCGCTACCGGCAGCCGAAGAAGAACATCCCGCAGACGCCGGAGGAACGGACGCAGATCCTGCATGCGGTGCGGAATTACGTCGCGGAATTCTCGCCGACGCCGCCGCTCCCGCTCGCGGAACTCGGCGAGCATGCGGACCGCGTGGTGCAGCATCTCGGGTGCGCTCCCATCTACCGCGACTACGTCGGCGTGCTCATCAATAACGAAATGTGGCGCGAGCAGCTCGCCGCCGTGCCATTCGAGCGCCGCCTGCTGCTCATGCCGAAGTGCCTGCGCCTCGAGAGCAAGTGCCCCGCGCCGTTCGATGAATTCGGGCTGCTCTGCAAGCAGTGCGGACTTTGCTCGATTCAGGATCTTCAGAATGAAGCGGAGCGCCTCGGCTACGCGGTGCTCGTCGCGGAAGGCAGCGCGATCGTCATGTCGCTCATCCAGACGGGTCAGATCGAGGCCATCGTCGGGGTGAGTTGCCTGAGCGTGCTGGAGCGCAGCTTCCCGTACATGGAAGCCGCGGCCATCCCGGGCGTCGCCGTCCCGCTGCTGCAGGACGACTGCATCGATACCACCGTGGATCTCGACTGGGTGTGGGACTACATCCATCTCACTGCCGACGACAAGACGCGCCGGCTCGACCTCGGCTCGCTGCGCGACGAGGTGGACTCATGGTTTCAGGCTGAATCGCTGACCGCGATCATCGGCCCGGCCGAGGGCGAGACGGAGCTGATCGCCCGCGAATGGCTTGCCCGCGCGGGCAAACGCTGGCGGCCGTTCCTTTCCGTCGCCGCATGGCGCGCGCTCGCCGGCACCGATGCCGCGATGCCCGGTGATCTGAAGAAAGCCGCGATCGCCGTCGAATGCTTCCACAAGGCATCGCTCATCCACGACGACATCGAGGACGGCGACGCCACGCGCTACGGGGAGCAGACGCTGCACGAGGAGCACGGCATCCCTGTCGCGCTGAACGTCGGCGACCTCCTCATCGGCGAAGGCTACCGCCTGCTCGCCGCATGCAACATCAGCGCGGAACAGCGTGCCGCGATGCTCGCCGTCGCGGCCGAGGGTCAGCGCGAACTCAGCCGAGGCCAGGGCGCGGAGCTGATCTGGGCCCGGAAACCCGAACCGCTCACGAGCCTGCAGGTGCTCGACATCTTCCGGAAAAAGACCGCGCCCGCCTTCGAGGTCGCGCTCCGCATCGGCGCGCTCTATGCCGGCATCGAACTGCACGACGAAGTCCGCGACGTGCTCCGTGCCTACAGCGAGGCGCTCGGCATCGCCTACCAGATCCGCGACGATCTCGCCGACCTCGGCCAGACCACGGACACCAGCGACATCGACGGTCTGCGCCCGAGCCTCCTACTTGCCATCGCGCACGAGCGCGCCGAATGCGACCGGCGTGCAATCACCACCGCGCTCTGGAGCCGCCAGCGCACCGCGACCGTCGCCGGGATCGAACAACTTTACCGCGACCTGAAGGCCGACGAGCGGTGCAAGGAACTCCTCGAGCGCTACAAGGAGGAGGCGATCCGATCGTTGCGCGACCTCGAGAACGCGAGCCTCAAGGGCCTGCTCCGCCGGGTCATCGGCAAGATTTTCAACGACACGGAAATCAAGGGCTGGTGCAAGGAATTCGAGGCGAAGAACCTCCTCGCCGTCACCGGCACCGCTGCGTCGCTCGAAAAGCCGGAACAGCGGCCGGTTGCGGCAGTGCAGGATTCCGCGCTTTCTCCCGCTTGAGGAGGGATCCGATTCCGACGGCGGGCGTTGCGGGTTGCGCTGACCTCCGACGCGGCTAGCCTCCGTCGCATGGTGTTGCTGCTGAAACTCCTCATCGCGCTCGGGTCCGGGGTGGTCCTTTTCGCCCTCCTGTAGGAATGCACCGTTTTCGATACTGGAGAGATCCTGCGTTCCTCGCCGCGTGTGCCGCTTACGGGGTGAACCGCTGTTTGCTGAACCCATTCCTCAGCCTCGGATCGTTCATGCGCGGTCACTTCAACGATCTGCTTCTCATCCCCGCGGCGCTTCCCTTGGTGCTCTGGATTCAGCGGAGGCTCGGTCTGCGGACCCATGACGGGCCGCCTACGGGAAAGGAAATCGTCCTCCACCTCGCGGTCTGGTCGTTCATCGCGGAAGGCGCGGGCCCATTCCTGACGAACCGGGGAACGGCTGACTGGCGGGACATTGTGGCATATTCGTGTGGAGCCGCGGTGTGTTACGTTTTCTGGCAGGGGCGAAAAATCCCTTGCGACTTGGCACGAACCCTCCTACCTCCTTCTCAGGTTCCCTGAGAAAAGGGGAACCGCCCTCTGCGTCGGTCGCTCGCGCAGGTCGGGGTGGAGCCGCCAGCGGCCTTGGCGTGAAAGCCGGCTGCGGGCGCGGGCGACACCAGAACATCACGGATCGGTCCGGTGCTCCACGGACACCGATCCAAGGCTGACATTACCATCCAACTCCAATCCATTCGAATTAATCAACGGATCCGCGCGAAAGAAGTGCGTGTGGTCCTCGCGTCCAACGGTGAGCAAATGGGGGTCATGAGACTCCAGGACGCTTTGCGGAAGGCGCAGGAGTTGGGGCTGGACCTCGTGGAAGTGGCGCCGAATGCCCAGCCGCCGGTGTGCCGGATCGTGGATTTCGGGAAGTTCAAATACGAGCTCTCCAAACACGACAAGGAGAAGAAGAGCAACGCGGCGTCGAAGATGAAGGAGATCAAGTTCCGCGTGAACATCGGCGCGCACGACTACGAGACGAAGCTGCGCCACGCGGAGGAGTTCCTCGACAAGGGGAACAAGGTGCGGATGCTCCTGCAGTTCCGCGGACGCGAGATGGCGCATCAGGAACTCGGCATGGGGATGATGGCGAAGATTCGCAAGGACCTCGAGACGATGGGCCACCCGGAGTCCCCGCCGAAGCTTGTCGGACGGAACATTTTCATGACGGTGGTCCCGCTGCCGCCCGGAAAACGGAAGCGTCACTTTTTCGGCCCGCACGACATGGTGCTGCTCGACGAACCCGAGGAGGGCGACGAGGAGGAGGACGCGGAGGAAGCCGGCTCGGAGAAGGCGGAGCACGACTGACACGGCGGCGACGCCCTACGCGGATTTTTTCCGGCTCGTGGCGTCGGAACACGCCTGTGCGATGGCTTCCAGGTCGGCGAGGAAACGCGCGCGGCTCGCTTTCGGGAGCACGGCAAGGATCTCATCCTGCAATCGGCGAGCAATCTCGAGTGCGGTCAAAAAAGTCCGGCGGCCTTTGGGCTCCACCCGCACACGGCGTGCGCGCCTGTCGCTCTCGTGTTCGTGACGGGAGACGAGGCCGGCCGTCTCCATCCGTTTCAGGATCGAGGTGATCGTATTCGGATCGCTCGCCATCAGGTCGGTGATGGTCTGCTGCGTGAGCCCGCACACGTCGCCCTCATGGAGCCAGCGCAGGATGCTGTATTGGTCCGGGGTGATTCCCAGGTGCGCGATGCGGTGCCGGAACGTCTGGTTCAGTGAATACCAGGCGCGGCGGAGGAGCGGCGGCAGCCGGCGCTGCGAATTTTCCGGGGGAACAGTTTCTCTAGGCATGAGGTCTTCGGGCGCGCCCGACTGGGAAGACAGGAAACGCAATTATCAGGGAGACGCCAAGCGAAATAATACGTGTAAGTAGTAATTGACTTGCCGCCCCCATCTCACTACCTACGGAAATTCCTGAGCCGAAATCCGCCCGACCTTCCCATGAAAATCCGCCTCGCTCCTTCCATCGCGCTCGCTGTCGTGAGCGCCGTCTGTTTCACGCATGCCGCGAAAAAGCCCGCCAAGGGCTCGCCGCCGCCTTCTGCGTCGTCGGTGAAAACCGCGGGTCTTTCCGGGTGGTTCAACTGGCGCGGGCCGTCGCAGAATGGCGCCTCGCCCGAAACCGGTTTGCCGGACAAGGTGGATGCGAAGAAGCCGCTTTGGGTCGCGGATTTCCCGGGGCAGGGTGCGCCGGTCATCGCGGGCGGGAGGCTTTTCATCAATGGCTACATCGGCGAGGGCGCGAATCTTCGCGAAGGCGTGAGTTGCTTCGACGCGGATTCGGGCAAACTGATCTGGCAGCATCTCGAGAATGATTTTTTGAGCGACATCATCTACCTGCGCTACGCGACCAGTGCGCCGACGGTGGATCCGGAGACGGGCAACGTCTATGTGCAGGGCACGCAGGGGATGCTCTCGTGTTTCAGCGCGGATGGGAAGGTGCTGTGGCAGCATTCGCTCATGGAGGAATACGGGCGGCTCACTTTCCCGAATGCGCGCACGGCGACACCGGTGGTGGACCGGGAACTGGTCATCACGCGCTGCATCACGAGCGGTTGGGGCGCGAATGGCCCGGCGGCGGATCGCATCCTCGCCTTTGACAAAAAGACCGGCGAACTCGTGTGGCTCACTTCCCCGGCGGACCGGCCGCAGGACCCGACTTTCTCGCCGCTGCAGCTCTCGTGGCTCTACGGCAAGCGGGTCTTCTTCAGCCCGTGCGGGGATTCCTCCATCGCGTGTGTGAATGCGCGCACGGGTGATCCGCTGTTCCGTTTTCCGGCGGCGAAGGCGGGCGCGAAGGGCGGCATCAATGGCGCGGTGTTGCGTTACAAGGACACGCTCGTCGTGGCGCATGAATCGGAAAATGTGGACACCAGCGAGGTCGGGCGCACGGCGGCGTTCCGCATCCCGACTGAGGAGGAGCAGCCGAAGGCGGTCGTTCCCTCCACCTACGCGGTGCCTCCGGGCATGCGGATTTTTTCGCCGAAGGAACTCGAGCTGTGGCGCAATCCGCTGGGCAATCTCGGCAGCTCGCCGTGCCTCGTCGGGGACACGCTCTATGAAGTCACCGGCACCGGTGAACTCGCGGCGGTGAATGTCGAGACGGGCGTGGTGAAGTGGAAGAAGAAGCTCGGCGCGGAGCAGCGGCAGTCGTCGCCTTTCTACGCGGATGGGAAGCTGTACGTTGCATTCTACATCGCCGGCGGCGAACAGGCTGCCGGGGAAAATGACGGCGGCGACGGCGAGCTCTACATTTTCAAGCCCGGCGAAAAGGACGCCGAATTGCTCTCGAAGACGAAGCTCACGGGCCGCTGCTTCGGCTCGCCGATCGCTTACAACGGCAAGGTGTACGTCCAGACCGACAAGAAGCTCTACGCGTTCGGCAAAAAGGGCAACAACACCGGCGCGAAGAACGTCGTGTGGAAGGAGGAGACCTGGCCCGAGCCCGCAAAGACCGTCGCGAAGCTCCAACTAATCCCGAACGAAGTGCTGCTCAGCCCCGGCGGCAGCGCGCAGGTGCGGGTGCGCGGACTCGATGCGAACGGCTTCACGGTGCAGGACAAGGTGGATTTGAGCGGCGTGAAGATCGAAACGTACATCCCGCCGACCGCGCTCGTGAAGGCGACGATGAACGGCAAGTTCGACGCCGCCGGCAAACTCACCGCGGATGCCACCCGACTCGCCAGCGCGGGCGCCTTCCAGGCCACTCTCACCTCGGACGAAAAAATCGCCGGCACGATGCGCGGACGCGTCCTCCAGGATTTGCCGATCAAGGTCGATTTCGAGACCTACGAGCTGAAGGAAACGACCGGTCCCGGCATCGGCAACGAAGTGAAACCGCTCCCGCCTGCCGAGCCCGGCAAGCCAGCGCCCGCGGCCGGCCCGACGAATTGGAACGTCGTCGAGCCACCCACGGCGTTCGCCTATCCGCCGCTGGCATGGAATGGCGCGCGCTTCCGCTTCGAGGTCCGCGAGGCGCCCGGCGGTGGCAGCAAGGCGCTGTGCAAGACGATCGACAACAAACTCTTCCAGCGCGGTCAGGTCTTCATCGGCCACCCGGAAATGAAGAACTACACCGTCGAGGCCGACGTGATGAGCGAAGGCAACAAGCGTAAGATGTCCGACATCGGGCTCATCAACCAACGCTACCTCGTCGTGCTCCGCGGCAACGCGCGGGAGATGGAACTCAGCAGCAACCTTGAGCGAATCAAGGAAGTGAAGCCATTCACCCTCACGCCCAACGAGTGGTACCGCATGAAAGTCCGCGTGGACGTGGCCAAGGACGGCAGCGGCACCGTGCGCGCGAAAGCATGGAAGAAGGCCGAATCGGAACCCGAGGCGTGGAACCTCGAGTACAAGCACGCCAGCGCGCACAGCAACGGCGCCCCCGGCTTCTTCTCGCTCTCGCCGCAGGATCAGCGCGCGTGGATCGACAACATTGAAGTGAAGCCGAACTGAGCCGTCCCACATCCCCGTTTACCCGCCACCAAACCGACATCGAACCCATGAATCAATCCGTCCGCATTTTCACCGCCGCCGCATTCGCGGGCATCGCATTCACCACCGCACTCCGCGCCGACGACTGGCCCGCCTGGGGCGGGAGCGACCCGGGGCGCAACATGTATTCGCCCGCGAAAGGGATCCCGTCGCAATTCGACCCCGGCAAGTTCAAGAAGAACTCAGAGGAGATCGACATGAGCACGACGAAGAACGTGAAGTGGATCGCCAAGCTCGGTTCGCAAACTTACGGCAACACGGTCGTCGCCTACGGCAAGGCTTACATCGGCACGAACAATGCCGGCGCGCGTGACCCGCGGTTCAAGGACGACAAGTCCGTGCTGCTCGCGCTCGACGAGAAGAATGGCGACCTGATCTGGCAGTTCACCGTACCCAAGCTCGCGAGCGGCAAGGTGAACGACTGGGAGTATCTCGGCTACCTCAGTGCGCCGTTTGTCGATGGCAATACTCTCTACTCGGTCACATCGCGCTGTGAAGTGATCGCGATCGATTCCGAAGGCCAGAAGAACGGCAACGACGGGCCATTCAAGGACGAGGGCCAGTACATGCCGGGCCCCGGCAAACCGAAGGTCGAGGTGACTCCGAAGGATGGCGATATCCTTTGGAAGTACGACATGATGGATGAACTCGGCGTCTTCCCGCACAACGCGTCGAACAGTTCGCCGCTCGTGCTCGACGACAAGGTGTATGTCTGCACCAGCAACGGCCAGGACTGGTCGCACGTGAACATTCCCTCGCCGCAGTCGCCGAGCTTCATCATTCTCGACAAGAAGACCGGTCAGCTCATCGGCGAGGACGACGCGAAGATCGGCCCAAATATTTTCCACGGTCAGTGGACCTCGCCCAGCGCGGGGAAGGTGGACGGCAAGTGGCAGATCTACTTCGGTGGCGGCGACGGCTTCCTCTACGCGCTGGATTCGAATCCCGTGAAGGAGGGCGACACGGATGTGATGAAGACGATTTGGAAATTCGACGCCGTGCCCGCCGAGTACAAGAAGGACAAGACGGGCAAGCCCTACAAGTATCCCGCCCCCGAGGGCCCGAGCGAAATCATCGCCACGCCTGTCTTTTACAAGGACAAGATCTACGTCGCGGTCGGCCAGGATCCCGAGCACGGCGAAGGCGTCGGCCGGCTGCTGTGCATCGATCCGAAGGGACTCAAGGGCGACGCGACCAATACGAAAGGCGCGCTCGTGTGGGACTACAAGGACATCAAGCGCAGCATCAGCACCGTCGCGATTGATCCGACCACCGACCTGCTCTTCATCGGCGACTACAGCGGCTTCGTCTATTGCCTGGACTCCAAGACCGGCAAGCACCACTGGACGCACGACACGCAGGCGCACATCTGGGGCTCGCCGTATATCGTGGATGGAATGGTGTTCATCGGCAACGAGGACGGCGACCTCATGGTCTTCGCGGCGACAAAGGAAAAGAAGGTCCTCAACGAAGTGAACATGGGTGCACCGATCCTCGCCACGCCCGTGGTCGCGAATGGCACGCTCTTCATCAACACGCAGACGCACCTCTACGCCATCGGCGAAGGCGCGAAGCCCGAGCCGAACCAGAAGTAGCCGCCGATTTCGCTCTTATTCCTAATCCTATTCTTAATCCCCAGCCTGATGCCGTTTCGCCGAATCGATGAGGGAATAAGAATAAGAAGAAGATTAGGAATAAGAATCCGGCCGCCTCGCTATGCTGAAAACCCTCGCCGCCCGTCTTGGCACAACCACGCACGTCTCCGCGCTGCTGTACAAGGCGCGGAAGCTCGGGCTCGTGACGCCGACGGATCTTGCCAATCTCGCCGCGCAGCGCGGCTGCCGGCACTACTGGCACGATGGTGTGCCCGAGGGCGAACTGGCGACGCGCGAGCAGTTCAGCGACGAGGAACTGGCGATGGCGCTGCTGAATATCGCGCTGCCATTCGATCCGCATGCAATCCGCTGCGGCGCCGCGATGGTGGGCGCGGAGGGAAACTCGCCGAAACGTCTCGCGTGGATCGCGAAGCTCGAACGCTCCGAGCAGGTGCTCCGCTACGTCGCCGAGTGCGGCAAGAAGTACGAGCCGGAGAATCCATTCTGGACCGAGCTGCTCGCGCTGCTGCCCGTCACGCCGCCACCGAAGGAAGG
>JBEBGK010000903.1:0-2163 GCA_040081515.1 Chthoniobacteraceae bacterium | reverse complement strand
TCGCCATCCCGCGCGGCAATGACGGGCCGCAGGGAAACCAAGGCGATCCCGGTGGGCCGGGACCGATCGGCCCGCAAGGCCCGCCGTTTGCGCAGGCGATCGTCGATGCGGTGAACACGCTCGCGCCCGGCAGCAACGCGACGGTGAGCGTGACCTTCGACGGGGCGAATGTGCATTTCACCTTCGGCATCCCCGCCGGTTCGCCCGGCGAAGTGACCAATGCCGCGCTCGACGCCGCCATCGACACGACCGCACTGAACCCGAGCGGCATCGGCCCTTTCGGCGGCAGCTTCAGCGACCCGCCCACGCAAGCCGAGATGCAGTCCTTCGCCGCCTACGTGGAGACGTTGCGCGTGGCGCTGGTGCGTTAGGCCGGCTTCTCCGCCAGCACCATCTCGAGGTATTCGCGGTAGGGGCTCTTCGGGGAATCCGCGATGCAGCGCTCCATGCCGGCGCGATCGATGAAGCCCTGGTTCAACGCGATTTCCTCGAGGCAGGCGACTTTCAGTCCCTGGCGGTTTTCGATCGCCGCGATGTAATTGCCCGCGTCGAGCAGGCTCTGCTGCGTGCCGGTGTCCAGCCATGCCATGCCGCGGCCGAGCACTTTCACATGGAGCTGGCCGCGCCGCAGATACTCGCGGTTCACGTCCGTGATCTCGAGTTCGCCGCGCGCGCCGGGCTTCAGGTCGCGCGCGATCGCGACGACCTGGCTATCGTACACATAGAGCCCCGGCACCGCGAATGCGCTCTTCGGTTGTTTCGGTTTTTCCTCGATGGAAATCGCGCGGCCATCCGGCGCGAATTCCACGACGCCGTAGCGTTCCGGGTCCTTCACCTGGTATCCAAAGATGCACGCGCCGCCGTCCCTGCCCACCTGCTTGAGCGCATCGCGGAAGAAGTCCAGTTTGCCGTAGAAAATGTTGTCGCCCAGGATCAGGCACGAGGCGTCGTTGCCGACGAAGTCCGCGCCGATGACGTAGGACTGCGCGAGCCCGGCGGGCTTGGGCTGCTCGGCGTACTCGAACCGCATCCCGAGCCGCGAGCCGTCGCCGAGCAGATCGCGGATCTGCGGGAGATCCTTCGGCGTGGAGATGACGAGGATTTCGCGCAGCCCGCCGAGCATGAGCGTCGCGATCGGGTAATAGATCATCGGCTTGTCGTACACCGGCAGGAGCTGCTTGCACGCGATGCGGGTGAGGGGATGGAGGCGCGTCCCGGCGCCGCCGGCGAGGATGATGGCTTTTCGTGGATGGCTCATTTTGGAAATCGGGACCGGGGCTGGGTGGAGCGCCCAGACTGTTAGAATGCCGCGCTCCCGTTTGTCGCGACTTTTCGCGCCGGCGCTTATCTGCTGTTCTCCGGGCGAAAATCGGATTCCTTCTCCTCGCAGTGAAAAGCGCCCATTCCCATCCCGGGAGCCCCGAGCTCCCGAGCATCGAAATCGAACATCAGGTGATGTTCTTCGACACCGACTGCGCGGCGGTCGTCCACAACCTCGCGTATCTCCGGATCATCGAGACCGCGAGGACGCTGCTCGCCGAGCAACTCGGATTCGGCATGGCGGAGATGGCCAGCCGGGGCGTGTATCCGGTGCTGTTGCGGACCGAGGCGGACTATCGCCGGCCGGCGAAGCTCGGCGACAGGCTGCTGGTGCGCGGGCGGCTCAAGAGCGTGGAAAGGGTGCGCTTCTGGTGCACCTTCGAGGTGATCCGTCCGGTGGATGAAATGCTCATGGTCACGTGCCGGCAGAGTCTCGCGCTGATCCAGATGCCGGACGCAAAGCCGCTGCGGTTGCCCGCGGATTGGGCGGAACGATTCGCGCATCTCCGCGAGTAGTTGCGTTTGCTCATCGGCGCGACGTGTGATAGCCCATCCGTCGCACGATGTTTTCGATCACCGTTCCTGCCTGCATTCTCGCCGAAGGAGGAGGGCTCATCTATGCGCTCAAGAATTCCACGGCGCCCGGCATCGCGGTGCTTGTGGCCCTTTTTGTCGCGTCGGTGCTGTCGTGGACGGTGATGGTGACGAAGTTCCGGATGCTGCGGCAGGTGCGCGAGACGCGGATGGATTTCCTCGAGGCGTTCCGCGCCGACCGGCAGCCGCTGAGCCTCTACCAGAGCGGGGCGCGATTCGCCGGCGCGCCGGTCTTCGCTGTCTACCAGG
>JBEBGK010000902.1:0-2165 GCA_040081515.1 Chthoniobacteraceae bacterium | reverse complement strand
GTATCCGGGTCGTTTCCATGGCGCTTCCTTGGAAAGGGAAGCGATTCGCGTGCTCAGAGAGCACTTTTCCGCATGCCTCGGAGGTCCGGCGTCTTTGCGCGGCGGCCTACTCCTTCGGCTGGACGGGCGTCGCCTTGGCATCCGCACGGGGCTTGATGTCCCAAGCGGTCATCCAGCGTTCGCCGGTGCGCCTGTAGCCCTGCTTTTCGAGCCGCTTCTCCATGTCGTTCAGATGGGCCGCGCCGTAGAAGATGCCGAGATTCTTTCTCCCCGCGGCCGTCTCGCGGGCGAACACATCGAGCGCCACCTTGTTGCGGTCGCTGATGATCACCGAGCCCTCGCCGGTTTCCATGGCGGCGACGAGTTCATCGGCGACGGCCAGTTGCTTGGCGATGGCGACCTTCAGCCCGCTGGAATCCCCGAGGAGCGCGAGCAGCAACTGGCTGCCTTTCGGCTCCGCCTCCCTCGTCGAGCCGATGTCGAGTTGCGCCTCCATCGCCCGGCCAATCAGCGTCGCAAAGGATTCCCCCTTGTCCGCCTGAAGGTTCACGAATTCATCCATGCTCACGTCGGCATGGACAAAGTTCTTCGCGTGGTAATCGATGCCGTCCGTCTGGTACTGGAAACGGAAATAACTCCCGAGGCCCTGCATCATCCCGCGGATGACTTTGAAAGCCGGCCCCAGATCCTCGTTGTCCTTCGCGGCCTTGCCTTCCACCTGATCCTTCAGACGCTGGCCATCGACGAGTTCGAAAAGCAGGACTTCATAGCCGGTGAAAAGCGAACTCAGGGCCTTGTAATACTCGGGGTCTGCGACATGCACCGCGCCCACGAGTTCGACGGTCATGTCGCCCTTCTTCATCGTTACGATCGACGTCTCCAGCTTCCCGCGTTTGTTGTCGCCGATGTAGCGGACGTAGTCGCGGCCTTTGGCGGGTCCGACCCGGACCGGGCCCGGGAGCGCGAGAGATGCGGCAGGGGCGGCACTCTGCGCAAAGGCGGGTGCGGCGACGCCTGCCGTGAGCAACACGATCAGGGTCCGATGCAGGAGGCTTTTCATCTTGGCAGACAGGTAGCAGAGTTCGGGCGAGAGGCGAGGGAATCTGCGGCGTTGCATCGGCCGCGGCGAGTCGTTCTACTCGCGGGAATGACACGCTTCCCTGCCGCGCTCCTCGCCGCGGTGTTCCTCGCGGGCTGCGCGGCATCGAACGATCCGCTCCGCCAGATTCCCATCCCGAAAGCCAACGTCCTCCCCCTCGCCCTGGACGACTCATTCGAGTTCCGAAAAGTCACCCGCTTCCTGAACGACGCGCGCTTTCAGCGTCCGACGGACAATGCCATGCTGCTCTTCGAGCGGCGGCGGTTGTCCTGGGGCGCCGTGACCGCGCGCGATTTGGGCGAGCGCTTCGGATATTACTTCGATGTCTGGTGGAGAAGCGCGCGGCCGGCCGACGTGACTCTGCGGCTCGAATACCGGCAGGAAAACCTCGGCTCCTTTGTCCAAGCCAAGGAAATCCGATACTCCGGGGCGAAGGGAAATGTGGAGTCGAAATTCACCGTGATCGGCGACGAATACATCGAGAACGGGAAGATCACCGCCTGGCGGCTGCTGTTGATTGAAAATGGCCGGATCGTCGGGCTGAAACAGTCGTTTCTTTGGAATTAAAGCTGCGCCGCAACCCATTCCGGATGAGCTTTTTGTCCGCATCCAAAGTTGACGATTTGACGGCGGCTCCTTTCGGTGGCATGAAGGCTATGGAAAGAATAACTTGAGCGCCCACCCCACCATTTTTGCTGACACCGAAACCGGCCCGGAAGTCCGCATTCGTGTCGAGGGCAAGGGAACCTTTCAGACCAGCCCCGGTCTGCGGGAATTCGCCCGGCGGATGATCGAAGAAGGCCGGCGTAAAATCATTATCGACCTCGAGGGCTGCACGGGGATGGATTCGACCTTCATGGGCACCCTCGCCGGCATCGCGATGCGTTTGCGCGAGGCGGGCGGCGGGGATCTGTGGGTCATCAACCGCAGCCCGCGCAGCGCCGAACTGCTCGGCGGCCTCGGGCTTGATGCACTTTTTTCGGACAAGCCTGTCCCTGCCGGGTGCAACGGTTCCACCGCCGAGCCGGTGCATTTCCCCGCGGACAAGGCGGCGACCCGGGCGGCG
>JBEBGK010000901.1:0-2165 GCA_040081515.1 Chthoniobacteraceae bacterium | reverse complement strand
CTGCTTTTCAGCTCCTTCTGCGTCCAGCCGGGGATTTCTCGGTCGAGACGGCCAACACAGGCCGGAAACGGCACGATGCTGTATTTGCCCTTCACGCCATGCTCCGCGCCCCACTCGCCGAACTTCCGCACGAACGCATCGGGAATCTCCACCGGCCACTCGCGCCACGGCAGGCGGGCATGATGCGATTCCGGCCCGAGCACCTGGGCGAATTGCGGCGCCGCAAAGCGGTTCAAGTTCACGAGGCAGGTCGAGTCATCGATGATGATCCCGACGGGCACGCGGTTGCGCGGATTGAGCACCGTCACGTCCGGCGCCGCCGGCGGACGCTCGCCCGGCACCTGCGCCACGGCGTTTCCCGCCGCACAGGCACCGGCCATCAAGGCAGCGCGCTGGAGAAACTCACGACGATGGACTTTCTTCATGGGGTGGAGGTGAAGGAGAATGTCGCACGCGACGGGCGCGTTCAAGCGGGAGGATCACTGTCCGAACTCGCGGGCCGTGATTGATTTCAGGTCCACCAGCGGGCGGGCATCGGCAGGGAGCGGCGACATTCCTGTCGCCGTGCGCAGATGCGCCGGAGGCGCACCATTCGAGGAAAGGCGGCGGACGGTGGAGGGCGAAGGAGTGCCTTTGGCCGCCGAACGGTGCGCCGCCGCGTTGCCCAGGGTGTGTGCGCCTCCGGCGCATCTGCGCACGGCGACAGGAATGTCGCCGCTCCCTGCCGCTGCCCGCCCGCTTGTGGAACTGAAATCAATCACGCCCGGCCGCGGATCGTTTCTTGCGCGGGCTTGACACTCCTCGGAACGCGGAATACCCGTTTCGCCCTTCACGCGGCAGAGGATTGCAGCATCCGCGCGTGAAACATCCGATTCCCGGTCCGCTGCGAACGCCCGGGAATCGAAGAGTGAGGCTGGGTAGCTCAGTTGGTAGAGCAGAGGACTGAAAATCCTCGTGTCGGCGGTTCGATTCCGCCCCCAGCCACTCTCTCTCCCTCTCTCCCGCAAGGTGCGGGCCTCTGAGCGACGGCGGGCGAGGATTTCTTTTCTCCGGATGCCGTCGCGAACGGTGCTTCACCGCGATGGGGAATCGGATTTCAACTTCACCCGCCGCAGCCGCAGGGCGTTGCTGATGAC
This sequence comes from Chthoniobacteraceae bacterium, assembly GCA_040081515.1. Classification (GTDB taxonomy): domain Bacteria; phylum Verrucomicrobiota; class Verrucomicrobiia; order Chthoniobacterales; family Chthoniobacteraceae; genus SXWH01. Next base: position 1,029 of record JBEBGK010000901.1, on the reverse strand, counting down.
GGAGACGGAACTCAGGCTCATCGCGGCGCCGGCGAGGATCGGGCTGAGCAACAGGCCGAAGAACGGATAGAGCGCGCCCGCCGCGATCGGAATGCCGAGGGCATTGTAGAGGAAGGCGAAGACGAGGTTCTGCCGGATGTTGCCCATCGTTGCGCGGCTGAGCCGGATTGCCTGCGCGATGCCGCGGAGATCGCCTTTCACCAAGGTGATGCCTGCGCTTTGCATCGCGACGTCGGTGCCGGTGCCCATCGCGATGCCCACGTCGGCTTCGCTCAGCGCGGGGGCGTCGTTGATGCCGTCGCCCGCCATCGCGACGTGTCTGCCCTCGCTGCGCAATTTTTTAACATGGGCGACCTTTCCGGCGGGTTCGATCCCGGCTTCCATCGCGTCGATGCCGAGTTGCTTGGCCACCGCGGCGGCGGTGCGGTGGTTGTCGCCGGTGAGCATGACGAGTTTCAGCCCGAGCTTGTGAAGTGCGTCGATGGCCTCGGCGGTGGTGGCCTTGATCGGATCGGCGACGGCGAGGATTCCTGCCGGCCTGCCGTCGATGGCCACGAAGATGGCCGTCTTGCCGGCTTCCTGAAGCTGCGCAGCCGGCGCCTCGAGTGACTCGATCCCGGCGACGCCTTCAGCGCGCAGGAAATCCGGTTTGCCAATCTTCACCGTCCGGCCGGAGACGTTGCCAGTCACGCCGCCTCCCGTGACGGAGCGAAAGTTCGTCACGGATTCCAACGCGATGCCCTGTTCCTTTGCGCCCCGCACGATCGCTGCGGCGAGCGGGTGTTCGCTGCTCTGCTCGAGCGAGGCGGCGAGACGCAGCAATTCCTTCGCATCGAGAGGGGGAACGGGCAGGACGTCCACGAGCCTGGGCTTCCCCTCGGTGAGCGTGCCGGTCTTGTCCACGACGAGCGTGTCCACTTTCTCCAGGCGCTCGAGCGCTTCCGCGTTTTTCACCAGCACGCCTTCCTGCGCGCCGCGTCCGACACCTACCATGATCGACATGGGCGTCGCCAGGCCGAGCGCACACGG
>JBEBGK010000900.1:0-2169 GCA_040081515.1 Chthoniobacteraceae bacterium | reverse complement strand
CGCGGAAGAGTTCCCACGTGAGGTCCTCGGCTTTGCCGTTCACTTTCTCGAGCGCCTGATAGATGGGCACGGTGCCGATGGGCACGGGCGAATTGCGCAGGATCCACTCGCGGGTGGCGTGGATGTTTTTGCCCGTGCTGAGGTCCATGACGGTGTCGGCGCCCCACTTGGTGGCCCAGCGCATCTTTTCCACCTCCTCCTCGATCGACGACGCGACGGCGCTGTTGCCGATGTTGGCGTTGATCTTCACGAGGAAATTGCGGCCGATGATCATCGGCTCGAGCTCGGGGTGATTGATGTTCGCGGGGATGATGGCTCGCCCGGCGGCGACTTCCTCGCGGACGAACTCGGGGGTGATCTGCGCTGGGATGCGCTGGGGGAAGCGGCGGAAGATGGAGGGCGTGTATTCGTTCTGGAGCTGCGCGGAGCCGGCGTGCTGCTTGTCGAGATCGGCACGGAGGATGTCCTGCGAAAGCTCGGCGATCTTCGCGCGGCCAAGGTTTTCGCGGATGGCGATGAACTCCATCTCCGGCGTGATGATGCCCTGCCGCGCATACCAAAGCTGCGTGACCGGATGCCCCGCACTCGCCCGCAGCGGGCGGCGGCGCTGGCCGCGCAGGCCGGGGAATTCCACGAGGCGGTTCTTCTCCGCCTTGCTCGCATACTCAGCGTGCTTGCCGCTTAGGTAGCCATTATCCTGCGGCTTTACCTCGCGACCGTCGTATTCGGCCACGTCCTTGCGAGCGGCGATCCATTTTGCGCGGAGCGCAGGGAGTCCCTCGTCCGAAGTGCCGGTGAATGCCGGATCGCCCCACGGGCCGGAGCAGTCATAGACGCGCACGGGGGCGTTCTCGTCCATCGCGCCGCTGAAGGTCTTCGTCGGCGAAAGCGCGATCTCGCGCACCGGCACTCGGATATCGGGATGGATGCGCCCTTGCAGATAGACGCGGGTGCTGGCGGGGAGTTGCTCGCTGCTGTGGGGTTCGATGGAGTCTTTAGTGGCGATCATGATCAGGAGTCAGGAGTCAGGGTTCAGGAATCAGAAAAAAGGCCATGCGCTGGAAAGACGGCATGGCTCTGGACTTTGCTCCCTTCGCCGGAATTACCCGGATCAGGTTCAAAGGGTTCGCGCTTGCGCGCGTCTCAGCCAGCCGGCTCCCCTGCGTTGGTGTGGCCGGAGGATAGTCCCGCGGCCCGCCGCGTCAAGGTTCACGCCGCCCTACCGAACCTTGTAAGCGTCGAAGCCGTTCTTGCTGATGAACTCCGCGAGCGCAGGCGTCGGCCGGCGCTTTTGCTCATCGAGAAGGAGCGCGTTGCGAAAGCGGTCAAGCTCCAGACAATCCCTGAACAGTGCAGGCATCGGCAGGTCCAATTCCCGAAAACGCGCCTTGCCGCTCATCACGGCATTCCATTTGGCCAAGTTGGCCGGATTACGAAAGAACTCCGACCGGCTGTCCGAGGTGACACCGCGCATGGCGGTCAGGTCGGGCGCGGGACCGGCGGCGATTTTCGCCAGCAGGGCCCGCTGCCCCGGGGTCACAATTTCGATGCGTCCAATCATGACGCGGGTGATGTCTGCGGGAACGGAAACTTTCAAAGGCAAGAGGTCGTCGATCCGGCTGCGCGGCAGAAGATAAAACAGGCGCAGGCCGGGGCTTTTGAAATAGGAGATTTCCCAAGTGCGGAGAAGCGCCCGCGCCTCATCCTCGAACAGCCCCGCGTGGACTAGCGCCGCGTGCATCTAGCTTTGCAGGCGCGTGAGATGCCCCGTGGCAAAGGCGTCGTCCGCGAAGGATGCAGGCGCCGTGGCGCGCGGCGCGCGTCCCGCCTCCAGGCTGCCGAGCGGGCGGAAGGCGCAAGCCCCGTCGCGCCGCACCTCCACCAACCAGGCTGCGGTGATGGGAAGATCGTCCGCCGCCCTCTCGCTTCGCACCTCGAGTGTCTTTGCATCCGCATTTCTCACGACGCGCAAGCCAGCTTTCACGTTGCCGACGCCGCGGTAGAAAAGGAATTTCTCGCGTTCACCATCCGCCGTAGCCACCACGGCCGACGACACATCGCGCGGAGCCAGCCACACCTTCTCGTCCGTCGCAGGGCCGGCGCCCGCCGCGCCGATCGTCAGATTTTTCCACGACAACTCGCCGGACGCATCGCCGCTCAGATGACCGA
>JBEBGK010000899.1:0-2169 GCA_040081515.1 Chthoniobacteraceae bacterium | reverse complement strand
CTCACCGCACTCCTGCTCACGACTATCCTCGCCTTTTCCGCCGACGAGGTGGACACGCCGAAATCGCCGAAGAAGAGTGATGATCGCACGCCAAAGGGCAACGCAGCGCAGGACACCGCGGAGAATGCGATGAAGTCCTTCGCCGTCGCGCCGGGGCTGAAAGTGGATGTGTGGGCCGCGGAGCCGCTGCTGGAAAACCCCATCGCGTTTTCATTCGATGACAAGGGGCGCGCATTTGTCGCCGTGAGCGGACGCCGCCGCACCTCTGTGCCGGACATCCGCAAACATGAATCATGGACGGTTGAGAATCTCTCGCTCCGCACGGTCGAGGAACGTGTCGCATTCATGAAGGCGAAGCTGCCGGAGTCGCCTGCGAGGAAGCCGTGGAATCCGGACGAGGACATCAACAAGGACGGGCAGCTCGACTGGCGCGACTGGGCGGTGGAGTCGGAGGAAATCCGCATCGTCGAGGACAGCACCGGCTCGGGCCGTGCGGACAAGTCGCGCGTGCTCGCAAGCGGCTTCAATTCCCTCGAAACCGGCCTCGGCGCAGGCGTGCTCGCGATGCCGGACGGCGGCGCAGTCTATACTTGCGTGCCCGACCTTTGGCGCATTTCACCCGACGGCACGAAGACGAAGCTCGCGACGGGCTTCGGCGTCCATGTCGCATTCGGCGGACACGACATGCACGGCGTGAAGATGGGGCCGGATGGGCGCATCTATTTCACCATCGCCGACTGCGGCGCGCACGTGACATCGAAGGAAGAAAGAGTGATCAGCATGCCCGACAGCGGTGCGGTATTCCGCTGCTGGCCGAATGGCGACGCGCTCGAACTCTACGCTTGGGGCCTGCGCAATCCGCAGTCGCTCGCCTTCAACGACGTGGGCGACCTCTTCACCTGCGACAACAACGCCGACGGCGGCGACAAGGCGCGCTGGATTCACGTCGTCGAAGGCGCGGACTACGGCTGGCGCATCGGGTGGCAATTCCTGCCCAAGCTCGGCGCATGGAACAGCGAGGGCATGTGGCACCTCGACGTGGCGGAAACGAACGCCGCCATCCTCCCGCCCGTCGCGCACATCACGCACGGCCCCGCGGGCATCGCATATTATCCCGGCACCGGACTGCCGGAAAAGTATCGCGGCCACTTCTTCGTCGCCGACTTCCCCGGCGGTGTGCGCCATTTCGCGATGAAGCAAAAGGGCGCGAGCTACGAGGTGGACGGCATGGCCGGCGACGATCCGATTTTGCAGAACAACTCGCCGGGCGAGATGCGCGGCAAGCTGCTGTGGAATCTGTATCCGAGCGACGTACAGTTCCCGCCGGGCGGAGGCGTGTGCGTACTCGACTGGGTGTACGGCTGGGAAAGGACCGGCAAGGGTCGCATCTATCGCGTGCATGATCCCGTCGTGGACGCGAGCGCCGCCGTGCAGGAGACGAAGAAACTGCTCGCCGCGGATTTCAACAAGCGGAGCGAGGAAGACCTGGCACAAATGCTCGGCAACGTGGACCTGCGAGTGCGGCTGGCGGCGCAGTTTGAATTGGCGGCCCGGGGGATAGAATCGCGCGGGACGCTGGAGAAGATGGCATCCATGCCAGGTCCGCGCACGCCGCGGCTGCACGCGCTCTGGGCGCTCGGCCAGCTCGCGAGGACGTTGCCGGAGATTCTGTTCGGCTGCACCGCGCAGACCGTATTGGACAAGGATCCGGAAGTGCGCGCGCAGTCGTGGAAGCTATTGGCCGAAAGTTCCGGCGAGCGATCCGTCTGGACTCCCCGCGCGATCGAGGCGCTTGGCGATCCCGCGCCGCGGGTCGCCGTCTTTGCCGCGCAGGCACTCGCAAAGTGGAAGACAGCCGAGGCCGTTCCCTCGCTGTTCGCCGCTTTGACGAAGAACGCCGATCGCGATGCGACGCTGCGCCATGCCCTCGTGATGGCGCTCGCCGCGTGCGCCGACCCTGCGACGCTCTCGGCAAAGCAGGCGGATGCCCCGGATGCCGTCCGTCTCGGCGTGCTGCTCGCGCTACGGCGCATCGCATCGCCGGAAGTCGCACGTTTTCTGAACGACAAGAGTCCGCAAATCCGACTCAGCGCAGTGCGGGCGATTCATGACACACCGATCCCCAGCGCACTGCCCGTGCTGGCGGCGATGCCGGCAAGGAGCGGGGGG
>JBEBGK010000898.1:0-2170 GCA_040081515.1 Chthoniobacteraceae bacterium | reverse complement strand
GATCCTTACGGCTCTGGGCGGCGAGACGGTCACGATCGGCGGTAAGCGTGATGGCCGCAGTCAGCTTGTGTTCTTCGTTTCGCCCGATTGTCCGGTCTGCAAGTCGCTGCTGCCGGTCTTCAAATCTGCGGCGCGCGCAGAGAAAGCCTGGCTCGATACGCTGTTGGCGCGCGATGGCGACGAAGCGGCACAACGGCAGATGATCATGGAGCAGGGGCTTTCGGGCCAGGCTTTCGTCCTTTCCGAAGCCCTGGGCCGGTCGTTCGGTGTTTCGAAACTGCCCTATGCCGTCTTGATAGACGTCCGCGGGAAAGTGGCTTCGCTTGGTCTCGTCAACAGCCGCGAACATCTTGAAAGCCTGTTCGAAGCAAAGGAGCGGGGTGTGGCTTCGATCCAGGAATATCTCGCCCGCCGCGAAGGGGAGGCATGACGCATGGCTGATCTGGACAAAATCACGGAAAAATTGACGCGTGGGGTCGCGCGCGGAACGTCGCGGCGTAGCCTGCTCGCCTGGCTTGGCGGCGCAGCTACAGGCGCAGCAGTGTTTCCTGTGCTGCCTGTCTCGCGCGCTAGCGCGCAGGGCTCCGGCCATGGCGATGGAGGAGGTGGGCACGCACCAGTAATGTCTGGCAACCTGCAGGACCCCGGCGACCGGACACAATGCGATTATTGGCGCTATTGTGCCATTGACGGTTTCCTGTGCACCTGCTGTGGCGGCAGTGTCAGCGCATGTCCGCCGGGAACCGAGATGAACACCATCGCTAAAGTCGAAGCTGGTTTTGCTGCACTCAGTGGTGAGTATCAGCAAAGGAAAGAACAGGCCGAAAGTGCTGTGTCTGAGGGGAAGTGGGCGACTGGAATTTGGTTCGACGTTCGTCCCCTTTACTTCGAACGAAATGGCTTGTCACGAGGACGTCAGCTTCGTAACAAGCCTTCAAAATCCGACGGCTGTGTGTCTTGTGGTCTTGATCAATTGGGACGAGTGACAGTGGAGCGTTACGGCAGCGATTTTGGGTTCAGGGAGACTTTTTTCAAATGGTCACCTAATTCCGTTGAGGTGGCTCACTATGCACAATCTGAAAAGAAGCCAACCGGTTTGCTAGTGGCGAAGTTGGATGCTGATCGAGTTGTTGAGTCCGATATGTCGGCAATTTCCGGATTCTTTCATGAGGAGTACGAGTGGGGCGACTCCGTAGTCAAACAAGTCCGCTTCCATTATTCACAACGTGTAGAAGGTCAGCTTTCTCCTCTCCAGTTGTGGCACACAGCGAACGCTCACTATGACGAGAAGAATGCCTTGCAGCGTGTGGAGTTGGTTTGGCCGATCATGCCACCGGAACGAGTTGAGGAAGTTGTCGAACTCGTCTTTGAGCGACGTCGGAAGAAGGAAAAGCTGGACCTTCAGAAGGACTTTGACGAGATGTACTCCCATCTGGTCGAGCGAGTTCAAAGGTTCGATTCGGCGACTAATCAAGGTCCGGGAGATCGCGACCATATCACTCTGATCAACATTGGTTATCAGTGTGACCAGGCAGGCTGGATTGCCTTAATCTTCGACACGCGACCTGATGCCAAACCCGATGGCGAATGGACCATGCATATAGAGCGAAACGAGTTCTCGCGGCCGCATTGGCGAAGAATTACCCAAGCACTGGAAAACGATTCGGTTGCGGTTGTGTTGCCAGATGGAACTCGTGCGAAGTTGCCACGCGGCGCATTCGACGAATTTTATCTGCTATTGGGTGAGATGTTGAAAGCCGTATTGCTCAAAGCACGAGCGGAAGGAGTTTTCACATTGTTGCCAAAAGCTGCTGAGTGTCACATCGCCGTGGAAGAGATCGGCGGACATTACGGATGGCCCGCGTACGAGAATCGCGGCAATGAAGACTTGGTTGTGTCATAGAACAACCGCCGAACTCAGACGCTGCACCTGACTAGGCCACTTAATGTTCTGCACGGACTTGAGTTCTTCGTGCGGCCCCGGCGGGTGAGCTTTGTCGTTCGCCACTCAATTCTCAGATGATTCTGGCCAGATTCGTCTAACATTCCGGCATGACTGAGCCGCTGAGTACCGTCGAGTCATCGTCGCCCAAGGAATCGCCGTTGCGGCGTTGGTTGGCACGGGCTTGGGGTGGTTGCACGATTGGCCTCTGGGTGGCGGCGGTGATGG
>JBEBGK010000099.1:0-8495 GCA_040081515.1 Chthoniobacteraceae bacterium | reverse complement strand
TCACACTTCTCGCCCAGGGCGGAAGCTGTAGCGCGGAAAGCGGACGAAGCCGCACCCGTCGCTCGTGATGAACTCCGTCACGCCCTGGGCGAGAAGTGTGAAGCCCAGCGCGTGATAGGCGCGGAGCAGGTCGCAGACGAGGTAGTGGCGGCTCTTTTCGGCGCTCACGCGGATCCGGAGCGTCTCGGCGCGTTGGAGGAGTTCGCCCTGGGTCAGGGCATGGAGTTCATCCACCCACAGGTCGCGCGGAGCCAGTTCGGGATTGGGCGCAGGCGGCTCCCCGGTCACGGCGACCGCCGCATCGGTGATCACGTCGTCGCCCGCGGGGGGCAGGCCGGATTCGTCGGCAGATACGACGGATTCGGTCACGGCGTCGGCCGATGGTTGTTCATGTGAAGTGTCGTCGGAGCCATGCTGCGAGGAGGCGGCATTGTCCGTCGAGGTTTGAGACGGTGCTGTCATTCCAAATTACGTGATCTGCTTTCAGGGTCTTCTCGCCCAGGTCGAGTTGTGCGTCGATTATCCTCGCTGCCATTTCCAGCGCAAGTCCACGGTTGCCCGTGATTCGCGCGAGCTGGGTTTCCCGGTGACAGGCGACGACCACGACGCGGTCAAAATGGCTGTCCGCCCCGGTCTCGTAGAGCAGGGGAATGTCCACGAGCAGCCAGGTCCCGGCTGCTCTCGCCTGGCTGACAAGGGCCGTCCAGCGGGCGCGGACGGCGGGATGAAGGATGTTTTCAAGGGTTTTGCGGCGTGTGGCGTCTGCGAAGACCAGTTCGCGGAGCCGGTCGCGAGCGGGCTTGCCGGATGCATCACAGACCCCGGGACCGAAGGCGGTCACGATTGCATCGCGGACGGTTTCATCCGCCGCCAGCAACTCATGGACATAGCGGTCGGAATCAAAATATCCCAGAGCCAGCTCGCTGACGAGCGCCTGCGCCACGGTGGATTTGCCAGTGGCAACGCCGCCGGTGAGGCCGATGACTGGCACGGGCTGCTGCTGCGAACCGGCGGACTAGCGGTAGGAACGCCGCGCAGCCGGGTTCAATGCACCGCCGGACGTGCCCTGGATGCGCTCATTCGGCCAAGCCGGCATTGAAGTCTGGATTGGACGGAACGACTTGCCATCCGAGGGCACCGAAGGCAGGGGCGTGGCGATTTCAGGCATCGGCAGTTGCTCCACCGGCTCTTCCTTCTCCTCGTCGGACAGGATCGGGGCGCCTTCCGGGTTCACGAGGCGGGCGGTGACGAAAATGACGAGGTTCCGTTTCGAATGCTGGTCCACTTTCGAGCGGAACAGCCGGCCGACGAGCGGGATGTCGCCGATGATCGGCGTCTTGTCGTCAACCTTCTGGACGTCCTCGCGAACGAGCCCGCCGAGCACCACGGTGGCGCCGTCGAAGACCGTCACGTTCGTGCTGACCTTGCGCGTGCTGAACACCGGCTGGTTGATGATGTTGGGCGTCAGGATGTTCGTGACCACCTGCCCGGTGATCGGGTTGGTGTTGGTGGTCTGAATGGGGCTCCCGTAGTTGATGAAGCCCTCGAACTCCACGACCTGCGGCAGAAGCTGCATGTCGATGGAATAGCCATCCGGTCCGATCGTCGGCTCGACTTCCAGGGTGACGCCGACGTCCTTCTTCTCAAACGCCGTGGGCGTGGTGGGCGTGACGGGGAATGAGCCGTTCGTGGTGCCGCCGCCGGCACCGATACCGATGCCACCCACGTTGCCGCCGAACTGCTGCGGAATCTGGGGCGGCGAGAACTCGGTGGGATACTTGAATTCGCGGATGATCTCGATGGTCGCGCGCTGGCCGCTCTTGGTCGTCACGCGAGGGGCGGAGAGCAGGTCCACGCCCTTCTTCTGGTCAAGTCCGCGCATCACCAATTGGAAGGTCGGATCCGTGCCGGCGCCGACGAGCGAGAAAATGCCGGGCGCAAGCTGGCTGGCACCGGGAACGCCGAAGAGCAGGGCGTCGATTGCATTGGCGCTCAGCGCGAGCCGTCCGCTGCGATTGCCGGCGGTCACGGGCGTGTCGGCAGGGTTGACATTGAAGAACGGGAAGTCGGCGGCTCCGGTCTGCGGCGCAGTGCCCGAGGTGCCGCCGCCGGTGAATACATTGAGATTCCGCGGAATGTTCGACGGCCCGAGCAACCAGTCGAAGCTGAGTTCCTTCAGGTTGGTCTGCGTGATTTCGACGAATTTCGCCTGAATCTCGACCTGCTTGATGACGCCCTCGACGCCCTGAATTTCGATGATGCGCTCGACGAGGTCGAGCTGATCCTGCGTGTTCTTCACCACAAGCGTGCTGCTCGCCGGGCTATACATCGCGAAGGCATTCTGCCCGAAGGTCACACCCGAGGCCGAGAGGAAGTCCTTCGCGTTCGAGGTGCCCGCAAGGCCGCCGCCGGCGGCCAGGCCGCCGTCTGCCGGGGGTGCACCGAGTCCGCCACCTGCCGCGCCGGCACCGCCACCCGGGGTTGCGCGCAGAAGACTGGGCGGAACCTTCCATTCCTTGATGTAGAGTTCCTCGGTCGAAGTGCCGAGCGGGACGATCGAGACGGCAAAGGGCTCGATCTTGTACTTCAAGTTCGCGAGGTTCGTGATGTATTTGATGACCTCGATGAGGGGGACATTCGCGAGGGTGAGCGTGATTTGCGTGCCGCCTCCTCCGCCCGCAGGCGCTCCGCCGGCAGGTGCGGGAGCTCCGGGGACGTCGGGCAGGCCGGGGATGCCCGGAATCCCGGGCGCAGGGGCCGGAGCCCCACCACCGCCGCCGCCTTCGTCGCCGAGCTTGAGGACGATATTCACACCCTTGTTCTCCGGGTCGAGGGTCCTGGACTTGTCCACGAGGAATTGAATCGCCTCGCGCACGGTCGAGTTTTGGAAGTCGATCTTCGGGAAGATGATCGTGTTCAGCTTCTTGTTGATTTCGACGGTGTTCGGCGCGGAGGTCTTGTCGGCCGAGGTGATGGTTACAGCCTTCCGGTCGAAGCGCCGGAACGGGCGCGCCCACGCGTTGTCCACTTCCCAGATGGCGATGGCCCTCGCGGCGTCATAGCCGGCGACGGCGGCGCGGTCCTTCAGGAGGGCGACTTCCTCGCGCCCTTTGTGCGCGGCGACATTGTAGGGATCCTTGTTCAGCACCTCCTCGTACTTCCGCTCGGCCAGGCCGAGCCTGCCGAGGTCCTTGTACCCCTGCGCGGCGACGAACGCCTTCTTCACTTCCTCGACATTCGCCCGGTGCTGCGGGGTCATCTGCTTGTTGAAATAGTCGGGCGCCTCGATGTTCGACAGCAGGTTCAGCACGGGCTTGGAGTCCGGATTGTGCTTGAGCACTTCCTGCAGGGCCTGCACGGCGCTGGCGTAGTAGCCCTCCGACACGCGCTGCTCGGCGAGCTTGATGCCAGCGGTCGTGAAGCCATCGACGGCGACTTTGCGGCTCTGTGCGACGGCGGGAGCGCCGGCTGGGATGCTCTCGCACGCATTCTTATAATGCGCGAATGCCGCTTCGTAATCCTTCTTCCGGAGCGCCGTCTGGCCGGCTTCGGTTGCTTCACGGCCGGTGACTCCGCGCTGCATGCGGCGCGCGAGCTCGCGATTTGCGGTGGCCTCGGTGCCTCCTCCTGAAAGTGCCTGAGCCCAGCCTTGCGATGGCTGGGTCACGATGCTGCCGATGGCGAGTGAAGCGATGGATGCGGCAAGCGGAGTACGGGTCATCATTGGGTGGTGGTCTTGGTTGGAAGTTGGGGCGGGGGAGGGGAGATGTGGAGGCAAGTACGGGCGCGGACGGCTACGGGATCAGCTTGAAGGTTCTCTTTTCGCCACCGGGCATTTCGACTACGGCTTCGTCGGCCTTGATGTCAATGACTTTGTAAATCTTGTCCGTCTCCGGCGGGAACGAGAAAGTGTCGCCCCTCCGTTTCGGAATGTCCGGCGTCGGCTGGCCGCCCGGCGCGACCCAGAGGTATCGGAACACCGCGTAAGAGTCGGGAGAATCGACCACGACGCCTTTGATCAGGATGACCTTCGCACCGGTCTCCTTGTTGATGATCGTGAGTTCGGACACGTCCTTCTTCGTGCCGTCCTGGCCCGGGATTTCCTTCGGCTGATAGCTCTCCGTCTTGAACTTCGTGCCGGGGATGTCTTCGCCCACCTTGACGAACTTTGTCCGGTTCCCGACCGAGATCGTGTTGATTGCGACCGTGACGTCCTTCGGATCCCTCGGGTTGACGTCCGCGGTCATGAATTTCAGCAGGAAGGGAATGTTCACCACCTTCGCCAACTGGAGCCGGGTTTGGTAGGGCGGGTGCGACTTCGGGTCGGTCGGGTCGGTCGGGTCGTCGGGCAGTGGCTGTCCATCCGCTCCCGCAACCGGCGCGCTGCTCATGTCAAGGTGCGAAACCCCGTCTTTACCATCCCACTCCAAGCGGTTGGAGAAGCCGTCATTGTCAGGGTCTTCGTCGGGCACGGCCTTGTTTAGGACATCGAGGCCGTATTTCTGGAGCCAGTCATTCGAGATGGGCTGGTGAAAGCTCAGCCCCCTGCCGAGTTTCACCAGTTTGCCATCCATGAACACATAAAGGGGACTGACGAGGAGGCTGCCTGAGCCGTCCTTGGACTCCTTGGGCTGCCACATCACCGGCGTCGTGAGCGCCTTCTGCGCGGCATCGATGGCCTCGGTGCTCAGCTTCTCCACCTTGCCCCGCGGCGGCGGCACCGCGCGCACGGCCTCAAACGACGAGTCGATGGAAGTGACATTCTGATAGAGGAAAAAGGCCGCCACCAGCGTGAGCGCCGAGACGGCGAGAAGCGCGAACTTGGCCGGGTTCTTTTTGATCCAGTCCATGACTACTTGTCCCTCCTGTTCCCGCCCTTTTCCGAAAGCGCCTCGGGCTCGGCAAAATCGAGGATCTCGATTTCAAGCGTGGCCTCGACCTTCTCGGTGCCGAATTTGTATTCTAGCGTCCCCTGGGGCTTCACTGCCGGGGCCACCGGGGCCACCGGGGCTGCTGGGGTGCCAGGAGGCGCAGGCGCGGGCGCTGGAGGTGCGCCCGGCGCAGGTGTGGCGGCAGCAGGGTCGGCACCCGGAACAGCGGATGCTCCCGGGGCTCCAGGCGCACCCGGAGCCGCAGGCGCCCCTGGCGTGTCGGGCGCAAACGCCGCGGCGGCGATCTTCGGCGGCGGCTCGGGAGACGTGTTCTTGAGTTCGAGGCGGCGGACGACGAAGAGCTGCTCCTTGTGTCCGACGATGTTGTTCAGCACTTGCCGGAAGGTCTTGTCGGGGGCGGTGAACGTGATCTTGAAGCCCGTCTTGTCGATCAGCTTCGTCTCGGGTTTGTCCTTATCCGCGCCCTGGCCCCGTCCTGGACGTCCCCCCGCCGGCTTGGGAGCCGCCGGCTTCACGACTCCGCGTTCCTCGGGCAGGAGGTCGCGCTTCAGATCCTTCACCTCGATTTTCCCGGCGCCGAGCAGGATCTGCACGACGAGATCCATGGCTCGAAGCTGGCGGTTGAGGGCCGGCGCCGCGGCTTCATCGGGCGGCGTGGTCTGGTATTTCACGCAGTCCATGTAGAATCCCTCGGGGAAGGTCACTTTCGCATCCGCCGCCTTGGCCGCGATTTTCGCGACGGTGCCCTTCAGGGTGTCCTGAAATTTTTCCTTGGTCGTCGGTTCGACTTTCAGAGTGCGGCTCCGCAGGGCCGTCTGCAGCGCGGCGAGCTTTTCGGCGAGGTCCTGCTTCTGCGCCTGGAGTTCCTTCAGATTCGCATCGTCGGGATGCGGCTTCACCTCCTGCAGGCGACGGAGTTCGGTCGCCGAGGTCTCGAATTCGCCATACGCGGCCTCGTAGTTCCCCATCGAGGAATAGGTCAGGTATCCGAGCGTGCCGACGCCGGCCAGAAGGACGACGCCAAAGCCCGTCAGGAACTTGTTTTCGGAGGCCCAACTCATCGTAGCGAAATCGGGTTTTTCATTTTCAGCGGGAGCTCAAACTTGAAGGCCCATTCGGCGGTGTCGTCGCTGGCGCGGCGGTAGCCGGCGTTCGGGTCCTCAATGGGCTCGACGTAGGGCGACTCCTTGAGTTTGGCGATGAATTCATCCACGACGGCCGGGCCGGCATTGTTCCCGCCATCGGCGCTCAGGTAGAGGCCTTTCACCATCACGATTACCGGTGGTGCGCTGGGTGCCTCCTCGCCCCGGCGCGGCTTCGGGCGGACACCGGGCTCCTCCTCGGCCTTGGCGGCGGCTTCCGCGCTCTTGGCGGCCATCTCCGGCGTGGGTGTCTCGAAGCTGGTGAGCCAGATGAAGTCCTTGGGCAGACGCTCGTTGAGGTCGGCGAGCACATTCACCCAGTAGTCGCGCTCGCGGGTGACGTTCAGCAACGGCTGCGAGGTGGTGCCGAGGCTGGCGATGTCGCCCTTCACGGTCTTGATCCGTGCATCGAAAGTCTTGAGGGGCGCGGCCTTCTCCTGAAGCGACGCCGTGGCCTGCTGGGTCACGACGGTCGCACGCTCGTAATACTGCCACCATGCCGCCACGGCCGCCAGCGCGCAGAGCCCCGCGGCGACGACATACGGACGCTGGGCGGCGCGACGCTCGGCCTTGACCACGCCGACCGGGCGCAGGTTGAGCTCCATCGGGCAGCTTCCACCCCCGCGCAGGGCGAGACCGACGAGTTCGCCGAGGGTGTGCGCGATCTTGCCGATTTCCTCGATGTCCATCGAGCCTGCGACGGAGACATTTCGCAGCGGGTTGAAATACGCGACTTCCATCCCCGGAAACTTCTCCTGGAAGAATTCGCGGACGTAGGGCAGCGACGCCGTGCCGCCGGCGAGCAGGACCCGCGAGGGCTGCGCGCCGTTGTGCTCGCTGCGGTAGAATGTGATCGACCGCGCGATCTCCTGGTGGAGGCGCGTCATCTGGTTGCGGATAATCTTTGAGATCCTCGCCACGTCCGCGTCCTCCGGTTCCGCGTAGGTGCCGCCGAGGCTGACGAACCCGTCAGCCACCTTGCGTGTCTCGGCGTCTTGGAACGCGACTCCGAAATCCTTCGCGATGGCCGTGGTGATCGTGCTGCCGCCGATGTTCAGGCGGCGCGGGAAAATCTTCCCGGGCTCGCAGAAGAGCAGGTTCGTCGTGCGCGAACCGATGTCCACGAGCACCGTGCAGCCCTCGACGTCCGAGTAATTGTAACGGAAGGCATTGTAGAGCGCCATCGGCGCGATATCCACGACCGCGGGCAGCAGGCCGCCGGCCTGTGCCGCATCGTTGATCTCATCCAGGAAGTCGGACTTGATCGCGGCGAGGATCACCTCGACGCGGCTGCCGTCGCCGGCGTCGAGCAACTGCCAGTCCCACACGACTTCATCGATCGGATACGGCACGTTTTGCTGCGCCTCGAAACCGACGATCTGCTCGACCTGCGAGGCTTCGCCGACGGATGGCAGGGTGACCGGGCGCGTGAAGATGACGTGCGAGGCGATGGCGTAGTTCACCTTTTTGCCCTTCAAGGCGAGCGCGGCCACGAGTTTCTGCACCTGCTCCTTGGTCTCCGAATTCCGCGCGGCATCCGCGCCGGGATCGCCGAGGACCTCCGAACGCTGCATCCGCGCGAGGATGAGCCCCCCGCCGGAATCACGCTGGAACTCAGCGAGACTGATCGTCTGGGTGCCGAGGTTCAGTGCGTAGGTTCGATTCGGGGCGGCCATTCGGTTCCTTGTGTTCTTATCGCAAGAATCAGCGGCTCGGGAGCTTCACGGCCTCATAGCGATCCCACCAGAGGACCTGAAAGGGTGTTTCCGACTTCGGGCTCAGCATGCCGGCGGTCTGCGGGAGATTCGGAACCGTGAGGCTCTTGCCCTTGAGCGACGTGATCGCCAGCGCCTGCCCCTGACGGCTGATGGTCACCCAGATGTTGTCGAGCATTGCCGCCGTGAAAAGCTTACCCCCCGTGATCCGGTCCAGATTGCGCGGCGAAATATACATCACCGAATACCGCGGCTTGCCCTTCGGGATGTTGATGTGGGAGACCTCGCCGGGGCAGAGCTTGCCGTTGATGAGGACGTCGTATTTGAACGTCAGTTCGTCCACGAGTTCGATCCCCTTCACCTCGAACTCCACCTCGATCTCGAACCATTTCAAAAATTCGGCCCGTTTGGGTTCGGTGAACTTCACCGTGAAGTCGGGCGTGGTGATCGCCGCGGGCTGAATCTTGGTGAGTTCCACGTTGCGGGCGGTGACGACGACCGGGACCTGCCCTTGCGCCCAGTGAAGCGCCAGCGTGAAGAATGTGAAAGCGGTGACCAGAAGTCTCATAAGTGGAGGGTGAATTCTCTCAATGCGCCGTTGCACACCGATTGAACGCTTCTTTTTTCCGAAGCACCCGGGGAAGAAATGGAAAATTTGATGTGTTCACGAAGATTTTATTTTTCCCCCGCGCTGCCGTCCGCCGGTTTCCCGCCCTGCAACCGGAAGCGCGCGAGGAATCCGCGTG
>JBEBGK010000897.1:0-2172 GCA_040081515.1 Chthoniobacteraceae bacterium | reverse complement strand
ATCACAGCCTTGCCGTTCAACACCGTGCGGACCGTGCCGTCCTTCACCGTGATCTCGTAGCGGTTCCACTTTCCGATGGGATTGTCGGCGCGTTCCCTCGGCGTGGCGCCCGCGCGGACTTCCGGAGGCATCGCGGCATCGCGGCGCACCCCGTACATTTCCCCGGAGCCGACGGGCCAGCACCAGATGTTCACCTGGTACTTCTGGTCGCCCGCGAGGATAATGCCGGAGTCGGAGTCGGGGATGGAGAGCTGCAGGGGCTTTCCATCCGGACCTTTTTCCTCGGAGCCGTCGGGCAGCACTTTCATCGCGCGTGGATTCGTCCACGGTGTCTCCTTGATGCGCCAGTCCACGATGAGCGTGTAGTTGGTGTATTCCTTTTCGGTCCACAGGTGCTTTTCACCCTTCGCCTCGCTGCGGGCGTCGTAGTCGATCACGCCGCCGGTGACTTTCCAGTGCCCGTTGTCGCCCTCGGGGACTTTCCAGCCCGTGAAATCTTTCCCATTGAAGATGGACACGAATCCCTCGTAGGCGTTCGCGGTCTGCTCGGGCGGCGTGTTCGAGGAGGGGAGTTCCTTCAGGTGGATGTTCTTGAAGTGCGCCTCGGCACCCTCGCTCTCGAGCGCGAGGAAGCCTTTCCGCGGGACACAGTCCTTTGCCACGGTCACTTCCTTGCCGTTCACCTCGAGGCGCACCTCGCCCTTGTCGCACGTGATGCGATAGTGGTTCCACTCGGGCGAACTCTTGCTGCGCTCCTCGATCGGGAAGCTGCGGTTGCCTTTGCCGTCATTGGAAATTCTCCCCGTGGGCGTCATCGTCGCGCCCCAGATCGGAAAAATGTCGCCATGCGTGGTGAAGCCTTTGTTCTTGCCCTTGGCATTGTAGCCGTTGTCGAGCACCTGCACCTCGATGCTGCGCGTGTAGCCGGTGCCCATCGCCGGGACGCCGTCGCCCCAGACGAAAAGGCCCGAGTTCCCGCCCGAAGTCATGTGCCGCCAGTCGAATTCGACGATGAAATTCTCATACATCCGGTCCGTGCGCATGTAGCCGGTCGGGATGCCGTTGACGATGATCATGCCGTCGCGCACCGAGAAAGTATCGGGCGCGACATTCACGGGCACCCAGCCGGAGAGATCCTTCCCGTTGAATAGCGCACGGAAGCCGGCGGGCGGTTCATTGTCGGCCGCACGGACCGCAAGCAAGGTGACGACGAGGCAGAGCAGGGCTGGGAGTTTCATGGGAGGCTTGGAGCTTGAAACCGCGCGGCCAGTCCGTCGAGTCCAATGACCGGATTCGTCGTGCGCGAAATCCACAACGGCGCCATCCGGCAAAATGACGCGCAGGCCGTCCGCGAACGACTGCGGGCGGCCTGCGGTCCTGCGTGGGGAACCCCGGGACGCTAGAACTTGATCACGGACGAAAAAGTCCAGCGGTGGCCATAGACGTCCACGTTGCTCGTGAGCGGGAATTCATATGCGGCGCGGAATGCGAGCCATCGCAAGGGGCGGACCTCGGCGCCAAAGGCGGCCGAGATCGTGGCCTGCGATGCATTTCCGCCGATGTCCGCGACATCCGCGCCGCTGAACGGCGTGACCGGGGCGCCATTGCGGGTCGTGTGGTATCCGTTCACCTCGAAGAGCGGACTGAAATATTTGTGAAGCTGGTAGTCCGAATGAAAGTGCCAGCTCATCCATTCCGAATTGCCGAGCAGGCTGCCCCCGTTGCCCATCGGCCACGAGTAATTGAATGTCGCCCCGAGGTGCAGTTTTCCGAAACCTTTGTTCACCGACAACCAGGTGCGCAGTTCGTCATCGCGCTGCAGCGCGCGGCGGTCGCCGGATGCGAATTCGTAGCCGAGGCCGACGGCGCTCTGGAACTGCGCGGCGTCGTTGCGATAGAACGCCCACTTCACGCCCGCGGCGATGTCGTTCCATCCACGTCCGCCAAAGCCGGGCGTGGAAATGTCGAGCCAGCCGTCCTTGTAGGCGACGAACTGGAGGCTGTCGGTCAGCTTGATTCGCAACTGCAGCGCCGTGACGCTCGCATTGCCGCCGCCCAGAAAATTTCCCGGCAGCGTGTGATAGACGAAGATGGGGCGGACGTCGGTGGTGATGAACGAGTCCTCGTGAAAATACGGCGACGTGACCGGATGCACGACGATGTCCTCGGATT
>JBEBGK010000896.1:0-2173 GCA_040081515.1 Chthoniobacteraceae bacterium | reverse complement strand
CCATCCAGGCGATGGGACTCCCGGCGATCATGAAGGACGTGGCCAAGGAAAAAACGGGCCTCATCCTCGTCACCGGCGCAACCGGCAGCGGCAAGACCACGACGATGGCGGCGCTGCTCGATGAGATCAACAAGACCCAGGCGGTCCACGTCGTGACGCTCGAGGACCCGATCGAATATCTCCATCCGCACAAGAAATCGACTTTCAACCAGCGTGAACTCGGGCCGGATTTTGACGATTTCCCGACCGGGCTGCGCGCCGCGCTCCGGCAGGCGCCGAAGGTGATCTTCGTCGGTGAAATGCGCGACCGTCCCACCGTCGAAATCGCGCTGACCGCCGCGGAAACCGGCCATCTCGTGCTCTCGACGATTCACACGATCAGCGCCGGACAGAGCATCAATCGTATCCTGGGCATGTTCGAGCGCGAGGAGGAGGGCCAGCTCCGCATCCGCCTTTCCGACACTCTCCGCTGGGTGCTCTCGCAACGTCTGCTCCCGCGGGTCGGCGGCGGACGCCACCTCGTGCAG
The DNA here is from genome assembly GCA_040081515.1 of Chthoniobacteraceae bacterium. GTDB lineage: Bacteria > Verrucomicrobiota > Verrucomicrobiia > Chthoniobacterales > Chthoniobacteraceae > SXWH01. The sequence goes on along the minus strand of JBEBGK010000896.1, from coordinate 1,646 downwards.
GAAATCATGGGCAACAGCCTGCGAACCCGCGAGGCGATCCAGCTCGGCGAAGATGACGGGCGCACGTTCTACGAGATGATCGAGCAGAGCCAGACCTTCGGCTGGAGCACCTTCGATCAGGCGATTATCACCGCCTTCGAGGCAGGAAAAATCACCGACGAGACGGCGCTCACCTACTCGACGAACAAGGCCAAGATGGGACGCTACGTCGATGACGCGAAGAAGCGCATGAACGTGGACTCCGTGGACACGTCCTCGCTGAAACTCGACCTGAACTCACTCGCGAAAACCCGATGAATACGCTGACCGACAACGATTTTCACCACCGGATCGATCTCTTCGAGCCGGGCGACACGACCGCTTTGGTCTGCGTGGACGTACCCGAGGTGCAACGACTCACCGTGGACAATCTCACGGAACTCGGCTGCAAGATTCACACGGGCCTTTTCGTCGAGGACATCATGCTGAAGCTCCAGACCCACGCGTACGACGTGGTGGTGGTCGCCGAGCAATTCAGCGGGACCGACCTCCGGGCAAATCCCATCCTGCAGGCCACCCTCGAAATCCCGCCGAATCAGCGCCGCAAACAACTGATCGTGATCGTCGGGGCGAGCTTCCACACCGACAGCGACATGCAGTCGTGGGCGAACAGCGCGGATCTCGTCGTGAATCTCGCCGACGTGCCGAACATCAAGCACGTCCTCCGCCGTTGCATGCAGCGCAGCAGGGTCTTTTACACGCCCTACTCGGAAGCGCTCGTCGCCGCGGGCCTCAGCTAGCGCGCACCCCGCCGGCTCTTCACCAGCGGGTATTCGACGTCGGCCGTCAGCCGCAGGTCGCGGCCGATGCGGCGCCAGACGACGTTTTTCAAAAGGGGCGAGCCAGGCGTGCTGCCCGCTCCCCTGCCGCCGATGACATCGGGTCCGCCACACAGCATCGGCGCGAGATAGAAGTGCACCCGATCGACCAGCCGCGCATCGAACGCCGCGCCGAGCAGCGATCCGCCGCCCTCGATCATCACGCTCGTGCATCCGCGTCGCGCGAGATCCCGGAGCACGGAACGCAGCGGCCTGCCGCGGTAGATGAGCGTGCGGTCCCGATGCCGGTCGGTGAAGAGATGCGCGACCTTCGGAAGGCGGCCGCTCCGCGTGAGCACGACCCGCCACGGCTGCACGCGCCCCGTGCCGCGAATCCCCCGGATGGTGAGGCGCGGATTGTCGGCGCGCAGAGTCCCGGCGCCGATCAGGATCGCATCCACTTGCGCGCGCAGCCGCATGGCATCGGCGCGCGCCGCCGGGCCCGTGAGCCAGCGCCCCTCCCCGGCCGGGCGCGTGAGCCGTCCGTCGAGCGACAGGCCGGCCTTCGCAGTCACCAGCGGCATGCGGGTCGTCACCCATTGGTTGAAGGCGGCATTCAACGCTGCGCACTCGGCCCCCAGGACGCCTTCCGTCACGCGGACGCCCGCTTTTCTCAGAATCGCAAAGCCGCGGCCCGCATGAAGCGGGTTCGGATCCGTCGCGCCCGCCACCACGCGCGCGAACCCGGCCGCTGCGATCGCGTCCGTGCAAGGCGGCGTGCGCCCGTGCGTGCTGCACGGCTCCAGCGTCACGTAGAGGGTCGCGCCGCGTGCGAGGCCGGGCTTCTTC
>JBEBGK010000895.1:0-2176 GCA_040081515.1 Chthoniobacteraceae bacterium | reverse complement strand
CGGGAGGCGCTCAGCGTCTGCGGGCGCGTGCTTCGAAGCGGAGGAATCATGGAGTCCGAACCGGGCCGACAGGTTGTCGGCCCCACATTGCCTGCCTTGCCTCCACGGGTGCCGATCCGGGGGGCGAGATCAGCCCGCCTCCTTACGTCGTCGGCTACGGATTTTGAATGTGGAGCCGACGACTCGTCGGCTTGGTGGGATGGGCGCAGGCGGCGGGGTGGCGCGGAGCTAGACGCGCTTCTGAGTCCGCGGGTGCGTGCTCCGGAGCGAAGGAACGGGCCGACAGGTTGTCGGCCCCACGTTGCCTGCCCTGCCTCCACGGGTGTGTGCCGACGATCCGGGGGGCGAGATCTGCCCGCCTCCTTACGTCGTTGGCTACGGATTTTTTATGGGCTCCTAGGCGGTGGCCGCGGACTTGCGGGGGAAGGACCGGCGGCGCTGGCGGTAACCGATGAGGGCGGACAGGGCGATGGAACCAAGCAGCACCGTCGAGGTCGGCTCCGGCACCGCGACCACCTCGAAGGTGGATCCGAGATCGATGGTATCGAAACCAGCCCCATATCCAATGAAGTTGATGGAGCCCGCAAACGCGATTTCAAAGGCGCTCGCCGCCGCTGCGTTGCCAGTGAAGATCAGGCGGTCGTTTACGCCATCTGCGCCAGCAACATTGGCATTGCCCTCCCAGTTCTGGATCGTGAGGCTGCCTCCCGTGCGCGAGCCGGTGCCGAAGACGAACTTGTCAAAGCCGCTGGTGCCGAGCGCGCCGAAGTTCAGCACCGAGTTCATCCCCAAGGTCAGGTTGCCGAGGGTTTCGATCTGGTTCGCCGCATTGTTGAAGGCGAGTTCCGCGCCGGCCAGGTTCAGGGTCGCAGCGTTGTTGACCTGCTCGCCGCCCGCCCCGGAGAGCTGCATCGTGCCGCCCGTCAGGTTCAGGTTGGTGGTCCCGCTCACGCTGCCGGTGACATTGAGGGTGCCGGCCTGGACGTTGGTCGCTCCGCTATAGGAGTTGGCGCCGCCCGCAATCAGGGTGCCTGCGCCTTGCTTGGTGATGGAGTTGCCAAGGCTGTAGCCCGCGCTGATGTTGCCAGCCATGGTCAATTGGGAGCCAGGTGCCGTATTCACGACCAGACCATTCGCCGCACCCGCGTCGCCGCTGGCGATGACCACGCTGTTCGCGATGGTGTGCGTCCCGGAGTTCACATTGATGGTCGGGTCCGTGTAGGTCAACGTCCTCGAACTGCTCACCCCATCCGTCACGAAGCCGCTCGTGCTCGCGTTCTCCAACCGGATCGCGCTGCCGCTTAGGTTGTAGCCTCCGCCACCGGTATTCGTCAACGAGATGCCGCCGATGGTCTGCGGCTGATCCACATTGACAACGCCGCCGGCGTAGTTGGTCACCGTGTTGTTGAACGTCGCGATATGCCCCACGGAACTTGGCTGGCCGCCGCCCCAGTTTATCGTGCCCGCCGCCGGCCCAAGGTTGGTCGTCCACTTCTGGTCGGCAGAGCCGTTCGTCCAGATACCGTCGCCCTGCTGCACGCCGTCGATACTGCCGATATACAGCCTAGCGTACTTATTTGTGGACTCCGCCCGCCACTGATAGCCTGCGGGCAGCACCGGCAGCCCGGTGTAGTCCGCAATCGTCAGGTTCGTGAATCCGGTCAGCGAACCGGGCTGAAGCTCGTAGAGGCCATTCGTTCCAATACCACTCGTCTTGGTCCAAGGGGCCCACATGTGGCCATCGGTCCGGGCCACGTAGAAGCTCTCCGTCGCATAGGCACTGGCCGGGACGAACGTGCTGTCCGCTGCCCATGAATAAGTGCTGGTCGTGGTGAAGTTGAGGACACCGGCAGGCTGCAGTACACCATTGATCTTGCTCTGGTAACTCAGACGCTGCGAATGCTGGCCGCTTCCCGCAACGATTTGCGCATTAGCACTGCTTGCCAACCCCGCACCCGGGATATACTGCGCCGGGCTGTTGTAGCTGATCTGGGTCCCAGCAGCGACATTGCCTCCGTTGCCGGCTGACGGAGTGAAGGTGGGGCTGAAGCCCTGCAGATCGTAACCATTGTCGAGTACGCCGGGGCCGCCGTCGAAGTCCAGGGCGACGTTGATGGTGGACCATCCGCCCTTGAGAGCGCCGGTGAGGCGGAGGGTTACCGGAATATCGGAGTAT
>JBEBGK010000894.1:0-2177 GCA_040081515.1 Chthoniobacteraceae bacterium | reverse complement strand
CGCCCTTCGCCGTCTAGCTTTCGCACCAGCTCAATCGCCGCAAAATTGTCGCGGCACTTCTGCTTCAGCGATCCTTCGCCGACGCCGTCCTCCGCACGGATGCGGTAGTTGCCGGTGTTTAGAGGCTCAGGCTCTCTTCCGGCGGAAGGAGAATATACTTCTCCCGGATCATCTCCCACGCCTGATCGTGCGCCTGCTGCGGCGTGAGCTTCTGCTCCGTTTCCAGTTTCCGCGTGAGCGCTTCCATTTCGTCCGCCGTGCTCTCCTGTGCCTCGAACAGCGCTTCCATCAGCGTGCCCTTCGTCTCCAACTCCCGCACCATTGCCGGGCGGAATTCCCGCCAGTGCCTCTCGGCCATCAGTCCGTATTGGGTCAGGTAGATTGACGGGGCGCTCATGGTTGGAAACGAAGTCGAAGAGGCTGAGTTGGTCGTTGGAGGCGACCTTACCGTTGCGTTTGAGAGGCACGTCAAGGTTTTGGTGAAAGTGACGGTGTGCCGGTCGCAGCACGGATCGGAGCGTCCGGGGACACCCTCTCCGCTGAAAAACGACACGCGATCGCCGCCACATGCACCGCATCGCGGCTGTAGCTTGGATTGTCCTCGAAGTATTTGCGCACCCGAGCTTCCACGTTCGGGTCCGCGAGGGCGGTCATCCCGGCTCGCAGCGCTGCCCGGAGCTTCTGAAAATCGTCGTTCTCGTCGGAGGTATGGCTTCGGCGGATCATGCCGCCACCGTGAGGCAAGTTCACCGCGCGTCGGCTCCAAGGCTGGCGCAAGTACGACGCGGCAAGCATTTCCTGATCGCATCGAAAACGTCGCCGAGGTGATTATCACTCTGGGACTTTGTCCTCTGTTATTTGAGAGGTTATCCGGAGAGTGCGGACTCCAGGGGGCAAAGAGAGAAGTGCCCGTCCGGTGTGACCGCGCTCAGCCGTCCGACGAGCGTGAAGAGGTGGGACTTCCGCACACCCGCCGCGCACCACGTCATAGACGGTGATCAGACCGCGGCCGCGCAGCTTGGCCGCTTCCTCTACACGCCCGAGGAAAGCCTCGGCCTTGGCACTGAACTCTTCCGAGCAGCGGCAAACACGTCAGCGCCCGCATCCGTTTGCTGTTCTCCACGCGCTGAGGCGTTTGAGATGCAGTTGCACGCCGGAGCGATTTCTTCTCATTCGCGCCAACGGAACTGAGCACTTGAACTGCTCGGCGAGTCGCTCGTCCGAGAAGCCTTTCTGAAGCGCACGCATCAGCAACTCACGCGGCAACTTCAAAGTCGCCCCAAGCCAATCTGCTTCCTCTTCCTGCTCTGGGTTGTATTCCCGAATGGGAAATGGGAAAAGTCCCTTGGCTACAATTTTTTGAGGCGGGTGCTTGCACAGAATGTGCGCGAACTCATGCATCAGGTCGCTCTCCTGTCGCTGTTCGCTGTGTTTCGGATTGAAAACGACGAACGGTGAGTTTCGAAGGTAAAGTGTCACCGCCGACCATCGGCTCGCACTGCGGACGAGCAACTCATCGAGAATGCTGGCATCCACGCCGATCTCATCAGGCGTCGCAATGGGGACCCGCAGATGCTTCGCCAACTCCCGACCTTCAAGCGGGGCATCTTTCGGCAGACGCAGCTCACCGCGCAGACGAAGCGCCTGGTTTTCTGCCCATGTCTTGAAGCCCCGTTTCATGCCACATCTATTTTGGTTGTTCTGTGCCGATGCCCTGCGCCTCTGCCCACTTGTAGGCTTGGCGAATCATGTTGGAAAGCGCGTCAATCGTTTCGGGTGGCAGAACTTTTTCGGCGCGAAAGTGTGCTTCAATTAACTCCGGCGTGTTCGCGGTTTCGGACACCGTGCTTCTTGATGCGAGTCCCGGTGGCGGCTCGGAAGCGAGCCCCAGCCAGCGACAAATGCGGAGGTAGGTCTCCAAGTCGGGAACGCCCCCCTGTTCTACTCGTGAGAGCGTGGATGCGCTTACGTCACCAATTTCGTCGGCGACGCCGCGAAGTCCGCGAGTTCCGCGGCGAGCCTTGAGCATCGCAGCTAAACGTTGAATGTCCGGATGAGGTGTTTCGGATGGCATGGTTGAGGAAGTGATGCGCCACAAATAATACACTGTTGCACTTGACGGACAAGAGAAGAATCCGTATCACTTGTCGTACACTGTTGCATCAATCATGTCCAAC
>JBEBGK010000893.1:0-2181 GCA_040081515.1 Chthoniobacteraceae bacterium | reverse complement strand
AGGGCAAGGCCGACGCATTCATTTACGACCAGATGTCCACGCTGCGGAACTGGCAGGCGAACCCGGATTCCACGCGCGCCCTGCTGAAGCCCTTCCGCGAGGAAAGCTGGGCAATCGCCCTGCGAAAGGACGACGATGCGCTGCGAGCGAAAGTGAACGCCTTCCTCGCGAGCTACCGCGCCGGTGGAGGATTCGAGCGGCTCGGCGAGAAATGGCTCCGCGAGCAGAAGAACGCCTTTGCGAAACTCGGCGTGCCGTTTGTGTTCTAGCAACGGAAACCGTGAAACCGAAAGACCGTCTCCCTCTCGAGCTGCTCGCCATCGTCACTGCGGTCCTCACGTGGTCGGCCATCCGTCCGTTCGACTACCCGACGTGGATCCTCGAGGTCGCCCCGGCGCTCGTGGGACTGGTGATCCTCGGCGCCACGTACCGCCGGTTTCCATTCACGCCGATGCTGTATGTGCTGATGGCCGCCCACATGATCCTGCTCGCCGTCGGCGGGCACTACACCTACGCGCTGGTTCCGCTCGGGGACTGGTTCGCGGACTGGCTGCACCTCTCCCGGAATCATTACGACCGCCTCGGCCACGTCGCGCAGGGCCTCGTGCCGGCGATGATCGCGCGGGAACTTCTCATCCGCCTCCGCGTGGTCCCCTCCCCCGCGTGGCGCAACTTTTTCATCGTCTCGATCTGCCTCGCGATCAGCGCGGTTTACGAACTGCTCGAATGGGCCACCGCCCTCGTGCTCGGCGAGAAGTCCGATTCCTTCCTCGGAACCCAGGGCGACCCGTGGGACACGCAGACGGACATGTTCCTCGCATTCGCCGGCGCCGTGCTCGCACTGGCGTGCCTCTCGCGCTGGCACGATTCACAGTTGCGCCGACTGTAAATCCCGGGCCGCGCGCCGCTCAGGCCGGCGGCGGCTCGTCCTCCTCGATGATCTCCACCGTCGCGCGCCCGCCGTGCTTGGCGGCCGCGGCGTCCAGCAGATTCCGGATCGCGGCGATCGTCTGGCCGTGCTTGCCGACGACCTTGCCGATGTCGGACTTGCGCAACTGGAGCCGGAAAACCGTCTTCTTCGGATCGTCGTCTTTGACGATGATGACCTCATCGGGAAAATCGACGAGCTGTCGGACGACGAAATCAAGGAAGCGTTCCATGGGGATGTTGTAACCGGCGGCAGTGAAAACGGAAAAGCGGAAAGTTTCAAAACTGCGTCCGGACTCACGGACGCGTAAGCGAATGGGTTGACAAGGACGGGAGCGGAATGCGATTCGAATGCGATTCGAACCGAGCAGCCGGCCCAGTTCAAGCAGGCGTGTGACCGCACGTGGGGATTTATGGCACTCTCCTCGAAAAGTTGAAATATTCTCCCGCCCCTTGAAACGAACGCTCTTGGTTACGGTTGGTGTCCTGCTGGTACTCGCAGTTGCGATTCTCGCGTACTTATTCCAGCCGCGCAGGGAACAATCATCCGGTGAAAGTGGGCGTTCGGAGCGGAATAGCGGCGCCCCAAGCCCAGCCGTGCCAGGCGGAACTCAGGAGGCGCTTACGCACGGCGAAGCCAAGCCATCCAGCCTGCCCAGTCCATGGACGCCAACAGCCGAGGAACTCCGACGCATTGAAGAGACGGAAGCGGTGTTCTATGGGAGGGTCATCGATCAATACGGCGAGCCGGTCACTAACGTTAAAATCAGATTTACCCCGTCGGACCAAGGCAGAAATGGGCTTTATCAGACATGGTTTGTGCAGGCGGACTCGAAGGGAGCTTTCGCGATTCGCCGAAAGAATACTCCCGCGATAAGGATCTCGGTGGAAGTTCCGCCAGGCTATTACGGCACCAACGAACGCGGGGGCGAGTTCGCGTTCCCCGAAACGCCCGTATCACTTCCGCCCGCACTGCGAAAGAACTTGCTCCCGCCGCACCGCGCCGATCCTGCGAACCCGGTCATCTTCAAGCTGAAAAAGATGGGCCCGACGGAACCGCTGATTTACTGGCGGCAGTCGCGAGTCTTAGGGAAAGAGAATACGTTCCAAGTCGCCCCGGATCCCGGGCATCGCCTTCTCCTCAAGTTCTGGGTTGACCCCGTCCCCAAGAGGTCCGATCCGATCAGCCAGATGCCATTTTACGATTGGGGATGCGAAATCTCGGTCCCGAGCGGTGGGCTCGTCGCGAGAACC
>JBEBGK010000892.1:0-2183 GCA_040081515.1 Chthoniobacteraceae bacterium | reverse complement strand
GCGGGGCTTTTCATCGCGGGAATTGTCTGCGGGGGCGTCGGTCTCGCCCTGTATCGCGGCGGAACTTTCCTGCAGGGCGGAACGCAGGCGTCGTGGGGGATCGCCCTGAACGGATTGCTGCTTGCGGGCGGAGTTGCCGTGTTCGTGATGGCAAACAATCCGCCGGATCCGAAAGCGGAGCAACTGCCGGCCGCCATCACCCAAGGCAAAGTGGTTTACATCCGGGAGGCGAATTGCCGCGTGAGCTACGCGACGAATGCCTGGCTCGAGTCGAGCTACCCGAAGTGGTACGGTCCGAATGTCATCTTCGCGCTCAAGCACATCCGCGATGATCTGCTCCTGCAGCTCAGTTCCGACCCGATTTCCATCGACCTGGAATTCGCGGCGCAAAGCACGAGAAACAATGTCTCGAAGCGCGACCCTCAAGCCACGTTTGGCCCCCAGCGACGCGAACAATACGGCGCCATGGAATGGATGTATTTCGATGCGGAAGCCACCGACCCGACGACCAGAAAGCGGCTGGAACACGCCTTTTGGACGACGTCGCAAGCCGGCAATACCTACCAGCTCGTGGTCATGGGCGGGAAAGGCAGCCGGGACGCGCTCCTGCGCGAAGGACGCCAGTTCCTGTCCTCATTTCAATTGCTCGATCCCAATCAGACTGCTGTCGCGAGCACCTCGCCGGCGGGCACGCACCAAAATCAGCCGGCTGCCGCGGAGGTTCAGCCTTCCGCGCCACCCGAGAATTCGAACCTGCGCACGACCGAGCTTCCCGAACTGAATTGCCGGTTCCGGTGGTCTCCGCCGTGGTTTCAACGCAGCGACCCGAAGACCTACAACCCGAATGCAAACGCCGTCCTTCGGTGCGCATCCCCCGACATGACGTTCTCGATCGTCGCCGGGCCGGGCCTGATCGAGCCGGCGGCTTTCGTCGAGATGGTGAAGAACCACAAACGAAGCGTCATGAAGGCGGCGTCCTTCCGGCCCGAATCGCGCGAAACTTTCGGCGGCGTGGAATTCATCCATTTCGAGGCGGACCTGGAATTCCCAAGCCTTCTCGCCGCGACCGAAAGCATCTGGATCGGATCTGCCGGGGGAATCATGTACCAGTTCACCTGCGTAGGATCGAGGAACGACCGCGATGCCATCGTAGGCAAGTCGCGGGAGATCATGGCCGGTTTCGAACTGATCAATCCCCGCCCGAAGACCGGCATCGTGACCACGCCCGCCCCCGGGAACCCACAGCCTGGCTCGTCTCCCGCAAAGTCGCCCGGATTTCTGGATCTGTTCGCCGCGATGGGCCGCGCCGCCTCGAATGTGAGCAGCACCGACGGGAACGCCGTCCGCGATGCACGGCTGGAAACGGACGGCTTTTCCACAGGCCTCTCGGGGCTCGGCTGGAAGAACTGGCCGGAGGGCGATGCCGGCGTGAGCGGACCTCTGCTCGCGGCACGCAAGGGCGTCGTGGCGTACTTTCTCGTCGATGCGATCCCGATCGATGCGAAGAGGGCGAACATCGAGGATGTGACCGCTGTTTTCCTCGCGCGGCGCGGCGGACACGAGTATCCCTCGGATGCCATCAAGACCGAGCCGTTGCAGTTGCCCGGCGCGACATCGGCTCTGCGATTCAGCAAGGACGATCCCTCGGCGAAACCTCCGATCCTGTGGCGCGGGCTGGTGGCGCTGGCGGGCGACCGTGCATTTTTCTTTGTGGCGTGGCAGGCCTCGACATTCACGAATGACACGAAACCGCTGGAAGACGCATTGGCGACAGTGAAGCTCCCGCCCGCGGCGGTGCCGGCGCCCGTTCCCGCCCGGGAATCCCAGAGGCAGTTCCAGGCGGACACGCTGCACATGCTCGGCGTCCGCCTGTCGAACCAGGGCGACTGGCACGAGGCCGCGGAAAATTTCCGCATGGCGTTCCGGATCTCCACGCACAACGACGTCACCCTCGAGAGCCTCGCCGTGAGCCTGGACGAGATCGGCGACACGCGGGGCGCCAAGGAGTTGCTCGACGCCAATGCGGAACGCATGGCGAAACGACGCGGCCTCCGGACGGTGCGGGCGCGGCTCAGGGACAAGCTGGGCGAAGCCGATGGCGCTGTCGCCGACTACGCCGCCGCCTTCGCGGAAGGCCATCGCAGCGAAGACGACCTGTACTATTACTTCAATCTCCTCATCCG
>JBEBGK010000891.1:0-2186 GCA_040081515.1 Chthoniobacteraceae bacterium | reverse complement strand
ACCATCAGGCGCGGGCGGTCCAGGCCGGGGCAGGCGGGCTTCTCGTGTACGCTCCCGTCGTCCGCCGCGGAGACTTCATCAGCGCCCTGGCCTACCTCGTCCGCCGGCTCGATGAGAACACGGCACCGGAGAATTTTCTCCGGGATCTCTTTTCCATCACACCCGGTTCGTCCGCATGGCAGAGCCATCGCGATCGCTTCCTTCAAGCGTGGGAGATGAGAGGCTCGGTCGCCTCTGCCAGCCGCAGGGCGACGCTGCCGCTCCGCAGTGATGCATTCTTTTCCAACGAACCCGATACCGACTGGACGCAGCCTCGCCATCGCGACGTGCTGCATGTCGCGCTTTCACGATGGACGCCCGACGTTCCCCCTCCCCCCGGGGATCTGAACCAGCTCCTCGAAACCGCAACGCGGGCCATCCCGGCGTGGGACGCCGCGGGACTCGAAAGACGCGCCGCGGTTCTCTCGCGCTGCGCGGACGTCATGGTGTCCGCCCGCTTCGACGCAATCGCGTGCATGCAGCACGAGGCGTCGAAAGCCGTGCCGGAGGCGGACACGGAAGTTTCCGAGGCGGTGGATTTCGCGCGCTACTACGCGCGCCCGGCCGGGACTCCCGCAGGGGTGCGGACCTCGCCCCTCGGCGTGGTCGTCGTCGCTCCGCCCTGGAATTTCCCGTACGCGATCCCCGCGGGCGGCGTGCTCGCCGCGTTGATGGCCGGCAACGCCGTGATCCTCAAGCCCGCTCCCGAGACCGTGCAGACCGCGTGGCTCCTCGCGCGGCAACTCTGGAGCGCCGGCATCCCGCGTGACGTGCTTCAATTCTTCGCCTGCCCCGATGGCGAGACCGGCCGCGCGCTGATCAGTGATCCGCGTGTCGCGGCAGTCATCCTCACCGGGGCGTATGAAACGGCACGGCTCTTCCAGCAATGGCGCCCGTCGCTCCGGTTGCATGCGGAGACGAGCGGCAAGAACGCGATCATCATCACGGCGCTCGCCGATGCGGATCTCGCGATTAAGGATCTCGTGCGTTCCGCTTTCGGCCACGCCGGGCAGAAATGCTCGGCGGCAAGCCTTGGGATTCTCGAGACCGGGCTCTACGAAGACCCGCGTTTCCGCCGCCAGCTCCGCGATGCAGCCGCAAGTCTTCCCGTCGGGCCGGCAGGCAAACTTTCCAGCGTCGTCACCCCTCTCATCCGGCCCCCCGGCGATGCGCTCCGGCGGGCGCTCACCACGCTCGACGACGGCGAGGAGTGGCTGCTCGAGCCGCGCTGCCTGGGCCTCGACGGCCGCCTGTGGTCTCCGGGCATCAAGCTCGGAGTTCGACCGGGCAGTTGGTTCCACCAGACGGAATGCTTTGGCCCCGTGCTCGGCCTGATGCACGCACGAGACCTCGACCATGCGATCGAACTTCAGAACACCGTTCCCTACGGCCTCACCGCGGGCCTGCATTCGCTCGATGAAGATGAGATCGCGCACTGGAGGGACCGCGTCGAGGCCGGCAATGCATACATCAATCGCGCGATCACCGGTGCGATCGTGCAGCGCCAGCCTTTCGGCGGCTGGAAGCGTTCCGTCATCGGACCCGGCGCGAAGGCCGGCGGACCGGACTACGTCCATGCGTTCTGCCGCCTCGCAGAATCGGATGCCGCCGGCGTCAGCTACGACCGCTGGTGGAGTGAGTATTTTTCCAAGGAACACGATCCGTCCGGGCTCCGGGCGGAATCGAACGTTCTTCGCTACAGGCCGTTCCGCGGCGTGATCCTGCGACTCGAAACGGATGATCGCGTCGCCACCGGACGCGCGCATCTCGCCGCAAGAGTCTGCGGCGTGAATCTCGTCATCAGTATCGCGACCGACGAATCCGATCAGGACCTCGTCCGAAGGCTGCCGGTGCTCGCCCGGGAGGCGCAGATCTTCCGCACCGTGAGCCCGCCCTCGGATTCAGTCCTGCACGCCGCCCACGCAGCAGGGCTGAACTGGATCGACGCCCCAATCCTCGCGGATGGGCGCATCGAATTGCCGCGCTGGCTGCGCGAACAATCCATCAGCGAGACGCGGCATCGGTACGGTCAGGTCACCGCCACCGTGGGGAGGCGGACACGCTGAAAAAGGGCGGGAACCCGGCACTGCCGCGCCCGCGACGATCGAGCGCCGGCGCGCCGGGAGTTGAGGCATGGGGAACAGCCC